>CAIZMQ010000072.1 GCA_903934135.1 uncultured Verrucomicrobiota bacterium | reverse complement strand
CTGGCTTACCACAAGCTGGCCGGGGAGAAGGAGGAGACGCGGACGGTGCAGCCTTACCATCTCGGCTGTATCGAGAATCAGTGGTATATGTTCGGTCACGACGGCTCGCGCGGTGCGGTGCGCACATTCGCCTTGCCGCGCATCCGGGGTGTCGGGCGGACCGGGGTGAAATTCCGGCGGCCGAAGAGCTTCTCCCTCGCCAAAATGCTCGAGGGCAGTTTTGCCGTCTTCGAGGGGGGGAGGGCGCGCAAGGTAAGGGTGCGTTTCACCGGTGTGGCGGAGCGTCTGATCGGGGAACGCGTCTGGCATGCCACTCAGAAGCTCACTCCGGATCCGGAGGGGCTGATTTTGGAGATGCGGGCCGGGCTTTCACCGGATCTCCGGCAGTGGCTGCTCGGTTGGGGCGGTGAGGCCGAGGTGCTGGAACCGGAAGAATTGCGTACGGATGTGGCCCGGGCAGCGGCGGCGACGGTTGCCATTTACGGCGCGGCGTCCGGACCCGGCGGCAAAGATTAGGATTCAAACCGACCCGTTCTTCGCTCAGGTTGATTTTGTGCAGATTGACGAGATCCGACCGGCCGCATGGCAGCAGCGGTTCTGGTATGCCGCCCTGACAGCTCTCGCCGTGGTGGCTTTGGTGGCCGTGCTCTCAGGCGTGGTTTTCTTGGTCGGGCGCACTGCGGCGTTCCTCCAGCCTTTGCTCATTCCTGTCGTGGCGGCCGTCATCCTGACCTATCTGCTCGGGCCGGTGGTCGACAAGCTGTGTTCGTTCGGTCTGGGGCGGACAACCGCGGTGATTGTTCTTTTTTTGGCCATCGGGCTGGGACTGACCGGCATCGGGCTCTGGGTCGGGCCTGTTCTTTGGCAACAGACCTCACAGTTCGGCCAGACTCTTCCTGATCAAGCGGCACGCGGGCAGACCCTGCTGCTCTCCACTTTGGACTGGGTGCGCGGCTTGCAGCACCAGTTGCAGCCCGTCCCCGTGCTCGGAGAAGATCGGACGATACGGGATGAATTGTGGGCGATAGTCGGCAGTTACGTGGAGGGGTTGGCCGCGTGGGTGCAGCAGAGACTGCCGGAAATATTGTCCACCGTAGGCTCTTTCCTCCAGCGCAGTGCCGGCGGCTTTCTCGGGGTGGCCGGGGTGGCGGTGAGCTTGCTCTTGGTGCCGCTCTTTCTTTTCTTTTTCCTCAAAGATTCCGCCCGGTTTTCCCAGGAGTGGCGCCAGTACATCCCGCTGCCGGAATCCAAGCTCCGTGACGAGGTGGCTTGGCTGCTCAACGAGATCAACAGCTACCTGGTGCGGTATTTCCGTGGTCAGTTCACGGTGAGTCTGATCGACGGTGCGTTGATCGGCGCGGCTCTTTACCTTGTGGGGCTGAATTTCGCGCTGCTCATCGGCTTGGCGGTTTGTCTTCTTGCGCTCATTCCTTACGTTGGGCTGACCATTTGCTGGATTCCGGCGGTTCTCATCGCGGTGGCGCAATTCGGCGATTGGACGCACCCGCTCATCGTCACGGCGATTTTTGTCGGCATGAGTAATGTGGAGAGCTTCTTTATCGCCCCCCGTGTGGTGGGCAGTTCAGTGAGTCTCCATCCTTTGACCGTGATATTTTCCGCTCTCGTCTGGAGCTTGATTTTGGGGGTTCTGCTCGGCTCGCTTTTGGCGGTGCCCTTGACCGCGACAATCAAAGTTGTGCTGCAGCGTTATGTCTGGCACCGCCAGTTGTAGCGCCTGCGGCGGCGATGCGCACGAGGAGTTCCTCCCAGTGGTTTGCTCCGCGGAGGATTTCAATTTCGACGCGTAGAAAAAGCATGGGGACCTGAGGCTGATCGATGTCCGGGAAACGGACGGCGTCTTTTTCCGTGGTGACCAGTGCGTCGAGCGAGCGCCGGTCACACCATTCGAGAAAGCGGAGGATTTCTTTTTTGGTAAAGCGGTGATGGTCAGCAAATGCTTTGGACACTTCGACCACGGCACCGAGTTGGCGCACGCCTTCCTCGAAACTTTCGGGCCGCGCGATACCACTGAGGGCCCCGACATGCCGTCCCCGCAAGTGGTCGAGGGGGTACTGCACCCCGGTCTTAAGGTCCTCCCAATGGCGCGGGGCGTGGCTGCATTCGATGATGGACGCTGTGCGGTTCAAGGTACGCAGGCGGGCAAGGAGGGCTTCGTCCGGCTCTGGGCCCGACTTGGTCACGATGATATAGGACGCGCGGCTAAGGTTGGCCGGTGGCTCGCGGAGCGTGCCACGGGGTAGCAGATGTTCGTTTCCGAAGGGAGATTGGCGGTCGATAAGGACAATGTCGATCCCGTGACGGAGACGCTGGTACTGGAGCCCGTCGTCGAGGAGCAGGATGTCGCTGCCGAAATGACGCAAAGCGTGGAGCCCACTTTTGACCCGGTCTTTGTCGACAAGCACGCAGACGCCAGGAAGGTTCTTGGCGAGCATATGCGGTTCATCCCCGGCGCGGCGCGAATCGAGGAGGACTCTTTTGCCGTCCGAGACGATGCGCGGCGGGAAAAGGTCAAGGTGCTTGAAGAGCTTGTTGCGCAGGCGTTGCATGAAGGGGCGGGGGACGCTCTTGTAGCCGCGGCTGAGGATGGCCACCTGCCGCCCGCGACGCTGCAGTTCCCGCGCCAGCATTTCGGCCACAGGTGTTTTGCCCGTGCCACCGACGGTGAGGTTGCCCACGCTGACCACCGGACAGCCGAGTTCCTGGGGTCGCAGGATACGGCGGCGGTAGAGATCTAGACGGATCTGCACCGCACGCTGGTAAAGCCGGGCAAAGCCACTGAGGACAAACTTAAGTGCGTTGGCCCGTCCGCCCTCGCGGCGCTCGAGAATGACATCGACGGCGTAGCGCTCGAATCTTTCGAGGACGACGCGCATGATCAGCTTTCCACGGCGACACCATGGTTGTCTGCAGCGAGAACCAGTACGCGGGCACGGGGGAGGACGGATTGCATGGCGGCTGCGACCGCCCCGGGATCGTCGAGCGTCAGACAGGCAACAGAAGATCCGGATCCGCTGAGATAGCCGCCAAGGGCACCCGCGTTTACGCCAGCTGCGATGGCTGGACGTAAGTGAGGAATGACGGGCTCGCGATAAGGCTGATGCAAGCGGTCGGACATGGAGCCGCGAAGTAGTTCGTAACGCTGCGAGGCAAAAGCGGCGGTGATCAAGCTCGCGTGGGAGACGTTGAATACCGCATCGCGGTGGGTGATATGCTCCGGGAGTCTGTTGCGAGAGGTGTCGGTGTCGACCTCATCCGGTGGAATGAGCAGAACGCAGCGCAGGTCCGGAGAAATGTCGCAGCGGTAATAGGCACCGTCGGGGCGGGCGGCGGCAAAGCCCCCGAAGGCGGCAGGTGCCGCATTATCGGGATGTCCCTCCAGCAGCGCACAAATAAGGTAAACCTGAGTTGCGTCAAGTGGGCGTCCTGCCAGCTCGTTGAGGCCGTGAAGGATGCCCAGGCGCACAGCGACACTGCTGCCTAGCCCCCGAGAACGCGGAATGTCGCCTTCGATCGACCAGCCGTAAGCGAAGGCCGGGAGGCCGGCTGTGGCGAAGAAGGCGTCCGCTGCCGTGCCAACCATGGCATCCGGTATTCCCCGGCCAGCGCGATCGACCGTGACGCGGTTGTGCAAATCGAGAGCAATACCGAGGCAGTCGAATCCCGGGCCGAGGTTCGCACTGGTGGCTGGAACGCGTATGGTGACCTTGTTCATAGACCCCAAGTACTTTGGCTGAAACCCCTGCGCGTGGCAATTTTCCCCGTTCGAGAGAGTTTGCTTGCCGCAGGGCCCCGGTCGCGGCGAAATACACGGCCCATGATGACCCTGCCCACCGAAATACTGACCAAGGCCGCGCGTGATGCGCGGGGACTCGCGATCGACGCTGTCGCTGCCAGCAAATCAGGGCATCTGGGTTTGCCCCTGGGGTGCGCCGACATTGGCGCCGTTCTTTTCGGTTTTGCCTTGCGCTATAATCCGAAGGAACCTCGCTGGCTAAACCGTGACCGTTTTGTCCTCTCCGCCGGTCACGGCAGCATGTTCCTCTACGCGTGGCTCCATCTTTCGGGCTATGATTTGCCCCTAGACCAGGTGAAAAGGTTCCGCCAGCTAGGCAGTATCACACCAGGGCATCCGGAGTTTGGCGAGACACCGGGCGTGGAGTGCACCACCGGTCCGTTGGGGCAAGGTGTGGCCAATGCGGTCGGCCTGGCCGTGTCCGGGAAAATGTCCGAAGCTCGTTTCAATACGGCCGAACATCGCATTTTTGACCATAAGATCGTCTGCCTGGCTGGCGACGGCTGCCTGCAGGAGGGGGTGGCGAGCGAGGCTTGCGCGCTGGCCGGCCATCTGCAGTTGGACAGCCTCATCCTGATCTACGATTCCAACAATGTGACGCTCGACGCCATGGCGCTTTTCACGCAGAGCGAGGACACGGTGGCGCGGTTCAAAGCTTACGGATGGGGCGTGCAGGAGGTTGATGGGCAAAATATGGAGGAGTTTTCCCGTGCCTACAGCAAGGCGAAGTCGGCCACGGGTTCGCCGCAGCTCATTGTGGCCAAGACACTAATCGGCAAAGGTATCCCCGAGGTGGCGGGCACAAGCAAGGCGCATGGCGAGGGTGGGGCGAAATTCGCGGATGAGGCGCGCAAAGGCCTCGGTCTGCCGGAGGAGAAATTTTTCGTTGCTCCCGAAGTGCGGGAATTCTTCGCCCGCCATGCCGCCGGGCTTGAGAGTGCCTGTGCCGAATGGCATGCGCGTTTCGATGCCTGGAGCGCGGCCAACAAAGACCTTGCCGCGGAATTGGATGCCGCTGTGGCGAAAAATTACCCGGATCTGCTCACGTGCATCCCGGACTACCCGGCCGAGGCTCCGGACATCGCGACGCGCAAAGCAGGCAGCGATATTCTGCAGTACGTGGCCAAGGCGTTGCCACTGATGGTCAGCGGGAGTGCGGACCTGCACGGCTCCACGCTCAACTACATCCAAGACGGCGGTGACTTTGACGCCCGCAATCGTTCCGGCCGCAACATCCGCTTTGGGATCCGCGAGCATGGTATGGCGGGGCTGCTCAACGGCATCGCCTATGACGGAATTTTCCACGCGAGCGGAGCCACGTTCCTCGTGTTCAGCGACTACGCCCGCGGAGCCATGCGGGTGGCGGCGCTCTCACATCTTCCCGTGGTTTACATTTTCACCCACGACTCGGTCGGGGTTGGTGAGGACGGTCCGACCCATCAACCGGTCGAAGCTCTCGCCGCCCTTCGCGCCATGCCGAACCTTGATGTTATCCGGCCAGCCGACCCGGCGGAAACCGCCGGCGCTTTCGCGGCCGCTTTCGACCGCAAAGACGGTCCGACCCTGCTCGCTTTGTCGCGTCAGGCCTTGCCGACCCTGCGGCAAATCCCGCAAGAGGAGGCACGGCAGGGCACTTTGCGCGGCGGCTACATTGCCCGACGGGAGACATCACCGCTTGAGCTGATACTGCTGGCCACGGGGAGCGAATTGCAGTTGGCCATGGAGGCATCGGAGAAGCTCGGAACCTCGGTACGGGTGGTCTCGCTCCCGTGCTTCGAACGCTTCGAGCGTCAGACGGAAGAATACCGTGACTTCGTTCTCCCGCCGGAGTGTGTGCGCCGCATTTCCATCGAAGCCGGCGTCTCGCAACCATGGTACCGTTATGTCGGCCGCCGGGGCGTGGTGATCGGCATCGACCGCTTCGGTCTCAGTGCGCCTGGCGCGACAGTGTTGAAGACTCTCGGCATCAGCGTCGACGCCCTGCTTCAGGCCGGACGGGCCCTGCTGGCGAGACAATGACCGCACCCGCGGCACTCTTGGCCATGGGCGCCGCGGCGTTGTCTTTATCCTCGGTGCTGGCGGAGTCGGAGGAATTTGTTCCCACTTGGGCCAAGGATGCTGTCTGGTATCAGATTTTTCCCGAGCGCTTCCGCAATGGGGATGCCTCGAACGATCCGACCAAGGCGGACATTGCGGGGGCTTTCCCCGACGCGCTGGATTTGCCGTGGAGGGTGCATCTTTGGACGTCAGATTGGTATGCGCGGCAGGACTACGAGAAAGGTGCCCCGATTCCTTTTCATCAGCTCCTCCAGCGGCGGCGCTACGGGGGAGATTTGCAGGGGATCATCGACAAACTTGATTACCTGCAGGATTTGGGGGTCAACGCCATTTACCTGAACCCCGTCTTCGATTCGCCCTCGGCGCATAAGTACGACGGCAACAGCTACCACCATATTGATCCCAACTTCGGGCCGGACCCGGAAGGCGACCGGAAGCTGATGGCCGGTGAAGACCCGGATAATCCGGCGTCTTGGGTGTGGACGTCGGCGGACAAACTCGCCTTGGAAATGATCAAACAATGCCACGGTCGCGGGATCCGCGTGATTTTTGACGGGGTCTTCAACCACATGGGTCAGCGCAGTTGGCCTTT
>CAIZMQ010000071.1 GCA_903934135.1 uncultured Verrucomicrobiota bacterium | reverse complement strand
GCTCGGTCTATTATCAGCTCAATGCGATATCTTTTGCTCCCCGCCCTCATTCTCTTGGCGACCCCGTTGACGTTCCCGAGCCAAGCCGCCGTGGGAAAAGTCCTCCCGCACTCTCTCTTCAATAGCAACACGCAGTTGCGCGTAAAACTTCCGGAGACGGTCAGTGAGGTAGTGGTGGAAGCCAAAACCAAGCGCACCAGAACATGGACCGTCCTGACGTCTTCCGTTGCAAACCCGCCCGGAAGCAACCGGCTGGTCTTCAGCCTCCCCCCCGGAGCGAGTCGGCAGGACCTGCGGGTAAAAATTCGCAATCTCCGCCCCGCCCCGCAAGTTGTCGCCTTCACTCTGGATAGAGCGCGGACGCTAATGCGAATTTCTGCGGGGCTGGCTGCCGGGACAAGGCTTTCGGCCGAATTTTTCGATAGGGGAACGCAGCAGTGGCGACGTTTCATCGCGGTAGAAGCTCCCGCCAACACCGGATCACCTTGGGGCGTCGCGGTGCCCGACGCTCAACGCCGGTCACTACTTCGCCTCGTAAAAATCGAGGCCAACACGCCGCCTAGCCCGTCGTCCAGATTTCCGGCCTCTTTCCGCACGGGAAAAACCCAATTTCCGGGCCGTGAAATCAGGAGCGACGAAACCGCCTACGCGATGGACGCCACCTCCGCACGGCTTCTCGCTGGTTCCTCCGCCGACGCCGCCACGCCACAAACGGAGGAGTCGGACATTTGGAAGATTTCGGGCACCACAATTTATTTTTTCAACCAGTTGCGCGGATTGCAGGTCATCGAGACGGCCAATGCCGCGGAACCAGAAATTGTGTCTTTCCTGCGTATGCCCGCGGTTGGCGAGGACATGTATTTGCTGGGGGACTACCGCGCCTTGCTGGTGCGGCGCGACTGGAAAAATGGGGGGACTACCGGGGTGGTGCTGGTTGATGCATCGCTGCCGCAGGCACGGATTGTCGCCGAGCTTCAGATTCCCGGATGGTATTCGGACAGCCGATTAGTGGACGGCCGTCTCGTCCTCGCCACCACCCAATGGGACTCCGCCTCGTGGCAGAGTTCTTCTATGGTGCGCGTGATCGACGACCTTGCCACCGCGCCGCGCATCGCAGCGGAAGCCCAGCTCGACTTTGCCGCGAACGCCATGGGTGCGGGCAGCGATTTTCTCTGGCTCTCGGGGAGCAAGCGCTGGTCGTGGACGGAGAGCAGCATCGCCCTTTTCCCTCTTGCCTCCCTCCCCGCACTTGGCCAGCCGCTCCGCACGGAGCTCGGCGGCATGATCTATGACAAGTTCAAAGTCCACCAGAACGGCGACACGCTCTTTGCCGTGACGCAAAGCTGGGGAGCCAATTGGCGCCAGAGCACCGCATTGGAAAGTTATTCGCTGGGCGGCGAAAGTCCGGAGCGATTGCAGCGCCTCCCGCTGGTGGAGGGGGAAAGCCTGCACGCCACACGTTTCGACGGCAACCGCGCCTATGTCGTCACTTTCGAGCAGATCGATCCGCTCTGGATCATCGATCTGGCTGATCCGGCGGCCATGCGGATCGAATCCGAGTTGCAGGTGCCGGGCTGGTCGACCTACATCCAGCCGATTGGCGGCTATCTCGCCGCTGTCGGCGTGGATGCCGGCAAAGTCACGGCCTCGCTCTTCGATGTACGCGACCCTTCCAATCCTTCGCTGAGCAGTCGCGTGGACATTGGTGGCGACGGCTATGCCTGGAGCGAAGCAAATTGGAACGAGAAGGCCGTGGCGATTATTCCGGGCAGCGGACTCATCCTTCTTCCCTTCTCGTCGTTCAACAGCGACGGCGACGTGACCGCGGTGCAACTCGTCGATATGGACGCCGAAGCAGGCACCCTGACCAAACGCGGCGTGATCCGCCATGCCTTTGCGCCCCGCCGGGCCAACGCACTGCGCGAGGGCATCCTTGCTTCCATCTCGAATCGCGAACTGTTTCTGATTGACGCCGCCGACCGCGACAATCCCTCCGCGGTGGCCGAGGTGACGCTCGCTTTCGCCGCTGACCGCCTCCTCGGCTCCCGCCAGGGTGTTCTTGTCCATGCCGAGAATGGCGACTGGCGGGGTTCAGCCGCTGTCTTGCGCGTATCCTCCGCAATCGACCCCGATGCTGTCTCGGCCGAAGCCCCGCTGGGCGACGGTGAACTCGTGGCCGGCGCGTTGCGCGGCAATCAACTTGTTGCCGTGTTGCGCGGACACAAAAATCCGGAGGAAGGGCGTATTGTGCTTTTCGACGCCACGCAACTTCCGGCGCTGGTGGAGACCGGAAGAAGCACGTTCAAAACAGCCGTGACTTGGAATGCTTCGGTCGAACTTGTCTGGCCGTCCGAAAATCTCGTGGTGGCCGCGGTGCGCCGCAACAACCGTGGATGGTGGTGGCGCGGCCCGATTGACCTTCCCATTCCCATGGCCGTTGGTGGCTTAATGGACGATAGTGGCATAGCATCGTCCCGGATCGCCATGTCTGCTCTCCCGTTTTACCCCTATGGCTATGGCAAAGAAAGTGTCACCTTGCACGCATTCGATCTTTCCGCCCCTGTTCCCCGAGAAACCTCGAGTCTCGATCTTGAGGCCATCTCTCCCCGCGAGACCTCGAGCTTCTTTGCCGCCGACGGTCTTGTCGTCTTTTCTTCCGAGCGCACCCAGGAAGAGAATCAGCCTGCAGGCGAGCCCGTTCGCTTTCCTCAGCGTCTCGTTGGACAAACCTTCCTGCAAATCGCCGACTTCGCCGACCCGGCGACTCCCTTTCTTTGGCCGGAGGCGGCGCTGCCCGGGCGCTTGGAAAGCATCACTGAGTTCGACCGCGAGGCTGGGTTGGTCTTCGCCGCAAACAACGAGGGCAACCTTGAGGCGCTCCTGTATGAAGGGGGTGTCGCACAATCCATAGCCAGTCTGCCCAAATCGGATCTGCGCTCGATCGATGGACGCAGAGCTTGGACTTTCTCCAGTGGCAGCCTCTCGCGCCATCACCTAGATGATACCGGAAGATGGACTCCGGAGGGAACACGCGCCGACGTGCCCTTCGCGGCCCCCAGCGCCATGCGGGCCCACGCCGATGGTTTGATCATGCGTCGTGGCGATGAACTGGCGTCAATGCCGGTGGAATTCACCTCTCCCTTCAAACAGCTCACCATTCCGGGCTGGAGTTGGTGGCAGAACAATGATCTCTCGCAAGTGGAGATTATCGGTGACTCGACCGCAGTGCCTGCAGGCCAATACGGTATCGAGATCCTGCGCTGAGCCGCGGATCAGGACAGAAATTCAACCGGCGAAAGCAAAACCCGGCAGACCGCTCACGCCGACCTTCGCCGCGAAAATATTACCCGCAACCGCCTCGGGAGAGGGCTCTGCATCTTCGCGCCCTTTCTGCGCCGTGGTGAAATAAAGCACTTCGAGATTCGGACCGCCGAAGGCGGGACACGTCACATTGACCGCCGGACACTCCACCTTCGCCACCATCTCACCATTGGCCGGATTCCACCGCGCCAGACCGTGACCAGCCCAAAGGGCGGTCCACAGATACCCTTCCGCATCTACGGTCAGACCATCCGGACGCCCGACCGCTTTGTCGACCTCGACAACCACCCGACGGTTGGTGATCCCGCCGGTGGTGGCGTCATAGTCAAAGGCGAAGACGCAGGATGTTTTTGTGTCCGTCCAATAAAATGTCTTCTCATCCGGCGACCAAGCGAGACCGTTCGAATTGCCGACACAATCGATGAGTTTGGTGAAGGTCAGATCCGGCTCGATCCGCCAAAGCGCCGCTTTTTTGTCCGAACCATCATAGGCGATCGTGCCCGCGAACAGTCGTCCACGCGGATCCGGCTTGCCGTCGTTGAAACGATTCCCCGGCACATCGGCCTCCGGATCGCAAAGCAGCACAAACTTTCCGCTCTCGAAATCCATCCGCGCGATCCCATCCCGCGTGCCCAACACCAGATCGCCGCGCGTCGTCGGTTGCACCAGCGAGACATGGCACGGCGTCTTGCGCACCTCGTCCTTCCCGGTTGCCGGATCGAACCGGTGCACCTCGCACCGCAAAATATCCACCCAATAAAGCCTTTGCTCCGCCGCGAACCAACACGCGCCCTCGCCCAACATCGCCCGCGCCGCGAGCACGCACTCCGCTGCGAATTCCTTCACGATGCCCCCCCGCAAACCACCCGATACAATTCCGCCGTTTTCCGCGCGATCGCCTCCCAACTGAAATTTTCCTCCACCCGCCGCCGCGCAACCCGCGCCATGTAACGCCGCCGCACCTCGTCGCGCATCAATTCATTGATCGCCTCGGCCAGATTGAAGGCAAAACTGTCCGTGCTGACCGGCTCAAACGGCGCCTCCTTGCTCTGCTCGACCGGCACCAGCAGCCCGGTCTCGCCATGCACCACCACCTCGGGAATCCCGCCCACCGCACTGGCCACCACCGGTGTCCCGCAGGCCATCGCTTCGAGATTGATGATCCCGAAGGGCTCGTAAATCGACGGACAGACAAAAACCTCCGCGCCCGAATACAGCGCGATGACCTCATCCTTCGGCAACATCTTCTCGATCCAGACCACGCCCGGACGCTCCTGCTGCGCGGCTTCCACCGCCGACTTCATTTCCGCCGCGATTTCCAGCGTGTCCGGAGCACCAGCACACAAAACAACCTGGAAACCCGGATCCAGATATCGCAACGCTCGGACTAGATGAATAATCCCCTTCTGCCGCGTGATGCGGCCGACAAACAAGACATACGGCTGCGCCGGATCGATCCCATACCGCTTGAGCACACCGTCATCCCGACGCTCCGTGTATTCCCCGAGATCGATGCCGTTGTGAATGACTTTCACCCGCGCCGGGTCCATATCGAATAACCGCAACACATCCACTTTGGTCGATTCGGATACCGCGATGACCGCGTCCGCCATTTCGATGGCCGCCCGCTCAACCCACAACGCGAAATCGTAGCCGCCACCGAGTTGTTCCCGTTTCCACGGGCGCAGCGGTTCCAGCGAATGCACAGTGAGGACGAGCGGAATGCCGTAATTCAGCTTTGCCAGAATCCCCCCGAGGTTGGTGTACCAAGTGTGGACGTGCACGAGGTTTGCGTCGGTCCCCGCCGCAGCCATGGCATTGTCGCGTTGCGTGGCGGCAAAAACGGCACGCAACGCCGCCGGACACCCAAAGCCGGACTCATCCACCCCGAATCCACGTACCTTCAAATTCCCCTCGCTCTCTTCCTGCCGGCCGAAGCACCGCACCTCCACCTCCATCAACCGCGCCAACGCCCGCGACAAGTAATCCACATGCACCCCGGCCCCGCCATACACATGCGGCGGATACTCATTGGTCAGCAACAGCGCCTTCACGAAAAAAGCCTACGCCACCCCGCCCGCATCTGAAATTTCAAATTTCAAATCCCCATTACCCCCTCGATTCCACTCGTGCCCTCTTCCCCTGAAAACTGAACACTGAAAACTCTCCCCTCCCTCGCCCGCCCCTGTTTAGCATGACGCCCCCATGACCCACCTCGAGGCCTGCGTCGCACTAAACATGATCCCGCAAATGGGACCCGTGCGCTTGCGGCGTCTGCTCGACGCCTTCGGCTCCGCTGAACAAATTCTCCTCGCCCGTCACGACCAGCTCGCCGCCATCGACGGCATCACGCGCCCGCTGGCCGAAAACATCGCGCGCTGGCAGGACCACGCCGACCCGACCGCCGAATTGAAAAAAGCCGCCGACCTCGGCGCCCATGTCATCACCGCGCAGGACGACGAATATCCGCCCGCCCTTCGCGAGATCCACGACCCGCCCATCGTGCTCTACGTCCGCGGCGGAATCACCGAGCGGGACCGTCAGGCCGTTGCCGTGGTCGGTTCGCGCAAAGCCACACATTACGCCACCGAGTCCGCGAAGAAGCTCTCTTTCCAGATCGCCTACGCCGGACTGACCATTGTCAGCGGCCTCGCCCGCGGCATCGACACCGCCGCGCACCAGGGGGCACTGGCGGCCAAAG
Organism: uncultured Verrucomicrobiota bacterium; assembly: GCA_903934135.1. GTDB lineage: Bacteria > Verrucomicrobiota > Verrucomicrobiia > Chthoniobacterales > JACTMZ01 > JACTMZ01. Next base: position 6,160 of record CAIZMQ010000071.1, on the reverse strand, counting down.
GCCGCACCATCGCGGTCATCGGCTCCGGCCTGGGATGCCTCTACCCGCCGGAAAACGCCGAACTGGCCGAGCGCATTGCCGCTTCCGGCGCTGTCATTTCGGAGTTTCCCATCGACACCGCACCCGACCGCCAGACCTTTCCCATCCGCAACCGCATAGTCACCGGCTGCTCTTTTGGAGTGCTCGTCGTCGAAGCCGGGGCCAACAGCGGCGCCCTGATCAGCGCCAACATGGCTGCCGAGCAGGGACGCACTCTGTACGCCGTCCCCGGGCGCATCGACCAGCCGGCCGGTTTGGGATCCAACCGCCTCATCCAACAGGGCGCCAAACTGGTCATCACAGTCGCCGATATCCTCGACGATCTCCCCCTCGTCTTCCGGGAAAGACCCGAATTGCCCGCCGCAGTCCTACCGGCCGAACTCACCCCCGATCAGCAGAAAGTCTTCGACGCGCTGGGAACCGAGGAAGCCTCTCTCGATTCTGTTATTGTCACAAGCGGGTTGACAGCCGCCGCCGTGTCTTCCACGTTGCTCGCCCTCGAAATGCGCCGGTTAATCAAACAATTGCCCGGAAAACGCTTCGTCAAACTCGTCTGAAGATGTCCAAAACACTCGTCATCGCGGAAAAGCCCAGCGTCGCTGGCGATCTGGCCAAAGCCCTTGGCAAGTTCAAGAAAGAGAAAGGCTACTATGAGGGCGACACCATGGTGATTTCGCACACCGTGGGTCACCTTCTCGAAATCCAAGAGCCCGACAGCTTCAAAGTCGTCCGCGGCAAATGGTCCCTCGAAAATCTCCCCGTCCTCCCCACCCACTTCGACCTCATCCCCCGCGAAAAGGCCCAGGACCAACTTCGCATCCTGAAAAAACTCCTCGCCCGCAAAGACGTCAGCGAAGTGGTCAATGCCTGCGATGCCGGACGCGAGGGCGAACTCATCTTCCGTTACGTCGCCCAGCATTTCAAAAACCAGAAACCGGTCAAACGCCTCTGGCTGCAGTCCATGACCGCCGACGCCATCCGCCAAGGCTTCGCCACCCTGCGAGATGACGCCGAAATGATCCCGCTCGGCGAGGCCGCCACCTGCCGCTCCGAAAGCGACTGGCTCGTCGGTATCAATGGCTCCCGCGCCATGACCGCCTTCTACAAGGAACTGCTCGGCGGCTTCCAAGTCACCCCGGTCGGACGCGTCCAGACCCCGACCCTCGCCATCCTCGTCGAGCGCGAGGAAAAAATCCGCAACTTCAAAGCCCGCCCCTACTTCGAAATCCACGGCACCTTCGCCGTCGCCGCCGGCACCTACCCCGGCAAATGGTTCGATGAGGATTTCAAAAAGTCCGACGACGAGGACGCCAAATCCGAGCGCCTCTGGGACCGCGCCAAGGCCGATGAAATCCAAACGAAGTGCCAAGGCAAAACCGGCACGGTCAGCGAGGAACGCAAACCGACCACCCAAGCCCCGCCCCTCCTCTACGATCTCACCACCCTCCAGCGCGAAGCCAACGGACGCTTCGGCTTCAGCGCCAAACGCACCCTGCAGCTCGCCCAATCCCTCTACGAACGCCACAAAGTCCTCACCTATCCCCGCACGGACTCACGCTACCTGCCTTCCGACAACCTCCCCATCGCCAAAAAAGTCCTGGCCGGCCTCGACGAACCCCTCGCCACCCATGCCCGCAAGGCCCTGGCCAACGACTGGGTCAAACCGACCCCGCGCATCTTCAACAACGCCAAAGTCAGCGACCACCACGCCATCATCCCGACCGGCGCCAGCCCCGACAAACTCGACGAATACGAAATGAAGCTCTACGACCTCGTAGCGCGCCGCTTCATCGCCGTTTTCTACCCGCCCGCCAAATTTGAGGTGACCAAACGCATCACCACCATCGAAGGTGAAAAATTCAAGACCGACGGGAAAATCCTCCGCGAGCCCGGCTGGCTCGAAGTCTACGGCAAGCTCGCCGCCGGCGAGGACGACGACTCGCTCGTCCCCGTCAAAGAAGGGGAACCGGCCGCGGCCGAGTCCATCGAGGTCAAGGAACTCGAGACCAAACCACCCGCCCGCTACAACGAAGCCACCCTCCTCTCCGCCATGGAAGGCGCCGGCAAGCTGATCGAAGACGAGGAACTGCGCGAAGCCATGAGCCAACGCGGACTCGGCACGCCCGCCACCCGCGCCGCCATCATCGAAGGGCTCCTCACCCAGGAATACATCCGCCGCGAAGGCCGCGAACTCGCCGCCTCCGCCAAAGGCATGAAACTCATCACCGCCCTGCGCGAAATCAAAATCGACGCCCTCAGCTCGCCCGAACTAACCGGCGAGTGGGAACACAAGCTGAAGGAAATGGAGGCCGGACGCTTCAAGCGCGACGCTTTCATGGAGGAAATCCGCACCCTCGTGGCCAACGTCATCGCAAAAATCAAAGACGCCTCCGGCCACGTCAACAGCGAGACCATGCGCGGCAACTTCCACGACCTCCCCACCAAGTGCCCGAGGTGCGGCAGCACCGCCGGCTTCAAGGAATCCTTCAAGGCCTACGACTGCAAAAATCAGGAGTGCAAACTCGTCGTCTGGAAAACCGTCAGCAGCCGCGAACTCGAACCCACCGAAGTCACCACCCTGCTCGAAACCGGCAGCGTCGGACCAATCAAAGGCTTCAAAAGCAAAATGGGCCGCCCGTTCGAAGCCAAACTCGCCCTGAGCGAAGGCACCGAATGGAAAACCACCTTCGACTTCGGTGACGGCGGCATCCGCAGCAATGAACCCTTCAACAAGGAAGCCGCCACCCTCATCGTCGAGCAATGCCCCGTCTGCGAAAAAGGCGGCATCTATGAGGCCGGCATCGCTTACGCTTGCGAGCACGGACTCGGACCCGAGAAAAAGTGCGCTTTCCGCATGGGCAAGATGATCCTCCAACGCGAGATTAGCCCGGACGACGTCCGCAAAATCTGCACCGAAGGAAAAACCAATCTCCTGACGAAGTTCATTTCGAAAAAAGGCCGCCCCTTCAATGCCTTCCTCGTGCTGGACAAAAAAAGCGGCAAAGTCGGCTTCGAATTCGAAGAACGCAAACCCAAGGCCCCGAAAAAAGGCGCGGCCAAAGCCGCCACCGCCTGACCCTGCCGCCGCGGCAGCAAAACTTTTGGAGGGCGGCCGTCCCCGGCCGCCGCTTTCACCTCCCGCGCCTCACCCACGTCGGCGCCGAATCAAACCCCTCTCGGCGCACCGCCGCCGGTTCATTTGTTGCCCAGTCACCCAAAGCCACGGAAAATACGGTTCAAAATTGACTCATCAGAAGACACGCCAAATCCTGACAACTGCCCGTCACTTACAAATAATATGCGACCAGTCGTAAAACCCAATATTGACGAACTGTCGTATACTGTAAGTTCGGCGGCGGAGGTCATCGATGCGTGACAAGCGATTCGTCGCGGCCCATCGCGGCGGGCCATTGGCTCTTGCTCAGCATCGGCTCCTCGCGGCATGGGCAGCGGATTGTGCGGAACACTTGCTGCCGCTCTTTGAGCTTCACAGTGCGGATGACCGGCCGCAACAAGCTATCGAGATCGGGAGGGCGTGGGTTCGGGGCGAGGTCAAAACGGGCGTCGCGCAGCGGGCAGCGGTCGCAGCACACGCCGCAGCACGACAGACCACTGACAAGGCGGCGGTTGCGGTTGCACGAGCGGCTGGTCACGCCGTCGCAACGGCCCACTTCGCCGATCACAGCTTGAGACCAGTGATCTACGGAGCGAAGGCGGTGGAGGCGGCAGGCGGGTCAGCCGACGATGAGCGCGATTGGCAACTCTCTCGGCTTCCCGAGCAGGTGCGGGCGTTGGTTCTCTCGGCGCTGGAGCAACGCCGAACCAAACGCTGCACCTGACCGCGGCGGCATCACGGCTTTCCAAGGTCCACGGCTCTCCCGCCGCCGCGGCAGGTGAGCTTGGTCGTTCGGACCCTGCAGTCCGAACCCGCCGAATCTATGCCCCCAATCCCCGCGCCTCGGCCACGACCTCGCCATCCTCGGCGCTAAAGATTATCCGCATCGGCGCGCAGCAAACCTCGCAGTCGTAATCGAGCTCGCACGGAACCTCGGACACGTCCGGAGCCGGCACGGCGAATACTTCAAAGCAAGTCGGGCAGACCACCTCGGCAAAAGGACTCATCAGGCGCCTCCCCTCTGGAATCTCATTCTGTTACCGGCGCCGCCCCGAAAAGCGTCTCGTAGAAAAGTGGATAAACCGCCGTGTTGTCGAAGGTTCCCCGCACTTGGTCCGCATTGAGTCCCGCCGCCCGCGCCACGATCCCGCCGCTTGCATCCATTCGCGTGGCCCACACCACCACAAATTCGTGCGCCTTTCCCGCGCGGTCCGGAGCACTGACAAAAGGCTGTGCCACCCCGCCCTCCGGCCTGCGCTCCGCCCCGTCGACCGGAGCGCCGTTGGAGTCTCTGCCCTCTTCGAGCAACGGCTTTTCATAATTTGCCCCGCGCAGACCCACCACATCCGGTGCGCCCGCTTCGCTGTCGGCGCAGGTGAGCAGCAAGGTGTCCGGATGCTTTTCAACGTAGTCCAGCGCCACACCCAATCCTTCATCGGCCCGGCGCAGCGCCTCCAGCGTGCCCGTGGCATTGTTGCAGTTGCCGAAATTGTCTGTGCCCTCCTCCTCGACCACGAGCAGAAACTGCCGTCCGCCCAGCAAACGCAGTGCGACCTCCGTCATCTCCGCCAAAGTCGGCGCCGCCGCGTCGTAAGGCTCGAGGCCTTTCTCGGCCAACACTTCCTCCGTTTCATCGTTGAAGGTGTCCTCCCAAGCAAAAATTCCAAGCACCTTCCCGCCTTCGGCCGGCAAAGCGAACATTTCTTCCCGCGTGTAGACCACACGGTAACCCGCCGCCTCCGCTTCCTGCACCAGATTCCGCCCGTCTTGGCGCTCGCCCTTGCCATGGCGCCCCTCCATGCCCGCCGGCAAAAACCATTTCTCACCGCCGCCGAAAAGCACCTCGGCGCCTGACGCCACCAACTGCGACACAATTTCCTCGCCGGCATCCCGCTCAGCCACGCTCGTGGCAAAAACCGCCGTGCCCGGTTCCGTCGCGCTGCCACTATTGACCAACCCCACCGCGATCCCGCGCGCCTGCGCTTCCTGCATGATGCTGCGTCGCTGACCCGTCGGAGCCAGCGGCGGCTGTCCCTCCGCATCCGTCCCGAAAGCGCGGTGCGGCGCCTTCACCCCGTAAGCATGCATCGTCGCCCCTGCATTCGAAGACGGCGTGAGCACATCCTCGGCATGGCCGCGATAGACCGCCGTGTGCGGGAGCCGGTCCCAGTTGATTTCCCCATCCGGCCCGGCCAACACCATCCGCGCCATTTGCCAATGCGCCACACCCGTTCCATCAACATGGTAAAAAATCACACTGCCCGTCTTTGCCTCGGGGGGGAACGGATGAGGCGCCCCGTATCCCGCAACAGAGCCCATCGCGACCAAGGCACCGATCACTCGCCACAGGTCACAAGTCACTCGTCACTTCCTCTCCTCACTCCCCGATGTCCTCGTTCCAAAGCTCGGGCTCTTCCGCAATGAAATCCTCCATCAGCTTGATGCAGTCCGCGTCTTGCCGGATCTCCACCTCGACACCCTGGGAACGCACGTATTCTTCCGGACCTTGAAAAGTTTTGTTCTCCCCGATCACGACCTTCGGAATCCCGTAAAGGAGAATGGCCCCGCTGCACATCGGACAGGGCGACAAGGTCGAGTAAATCGTGCAACGGCGGTAGGTCGAGGCCGGCCGGCGGCCGGCATTTTCCAGGCAGTTCATTTCCGCATGGTGGATGACACTACCCTCCTGCACCCGGCGGTTGTGGCCCCGACCGATGATTTTTCCATCCAGCACCAGCACCGAGCCGATGGGAATCCCGCCTTCGGCCCGTCCCTGACGCGCTTCCTCGATGGCGGCCTGCATAAAAACGTCCGGGGAGCTCATATTTGGACCACCATAGAGATCTGCGCCCTCCGGCGGCAAGGGCCAATGGCCCGCAGGCTCGACACCCGGCCTGCCGCACGCTGTCATTTCTACTGATGAAAAGCATGACCGGTTTCGGACGCGGAGAGTGCATCAGCCGCGGCACGCGCTATGCGGTGGAGATCGGCACCGTCAACGGTCAG
>CAIZMQ010000070.1 GCA_903934135.1 uncultured Verrucomicrobiota bacterium | reverse complement strand
CTCCAAGCCTTTACTATCGCGTCGTAGTGGAACCGTGAGCCGATTTTTTTGGGCGGGATCAGACGCTCGAGCAGTACAGGCATTTTGTTGGCTGGAGCGGCGGAGCTGGGAAAAACACGGAACAAGACTTGAACCCCTTTTATGCGTGGGCCTGCATGGGACCAGACCTTCCAATCTATAAGCTTCCGGTCGGTCGTGCTTCTGCGTTGTATGTTGGAGATGGAGATACATTCTTGCCGCTTAATCGCCTTTGCTGCGCTGTTCGGTACTCTTTCTTTCCTCCGTGCCCAGGAGCCACCGACCCCCACCATTGCCACCTACGCGGGCCTGACTTTCACGGAGGCAAATTCTGGTCATTGGACGATCGAAGCGACGAGCGACCTTTCGCGGGATGGTGGGTGGTCCGTCGTGGCAGACAAGGTCTTCGTCCAAGGGGGCACACCGACACTCTGGTTGGACCCCACGCCGATCCAAGATGCCGGGCAGCGGTTTTACCGGGTGGTCGCCCCCGCGCCGCCTTCTACTTGGGTCGGCACCAAGCAACTCGGCGCGGCAGATCAGATCACCTTCGGCAACGCTCTTGCCACCGATAGCGGCGGCAATGTTTACGTGGCAGGATCGACCAAAGGCGGACTGGACGGCAATACCTTGACCGGCACTTACGATTTCTACCTCTCCAAATACAGCAGCAGTGGCGTGAGACTTTACACCAGGCAACTGGGGGTAGCGGGTAGAGATACCGTTGCCACCGCGGTTGCCACGGATGCCAATGACAATGTCTACGTGGCCGGATACACAACAGGCGGACTGTACGGCAATACCATGCAGCAGGATAGCACCCACGAGGTCTTCATCTCCAAATATGACAGCAATGGGGTCAAGCAATTCACGCGCCAATTGGGTGTGGCAGGAGAAAAAAAGGTTGGTATAGCGGTTGCAATTGACGCGATCGGCAACATTTTTGTCGCAGGCTATACCACCGGCGCACTGGATGGATACACGATGACGGGAACGGTCGACTCCTTTTTCAGCAAATACAATAGCGAGGGGGTCAAACAGTTCACCCGTTTATTGGGTGTGGCGGGCAAAGAAACAAGAGGTTACGGGGTGGCCACCGATGCCAGCGGAAATGTCTTCGTTGCAGGTTATACCGAGGGCGCTCTCGACGACAATGCTCTCACCGGGACCAGAGATTTCTTCGTCGCCAAATACGATCCCAGCGGGGTCAAACAATTCACCCGCCAACTGGGCGCAGTCGGTGCGGTCACCGTGGGCACTGCGGTCACGACAGATGACAAGGGGGACGTTTTCGTTGTTGGCTATACCGAGGGCTCGCTTGACGGCAATACTCTCACCGGGACCAGAGATTTCTTTGTCGCCAAATACGATCCCAGCGGAGTCAAACAATTCACCCGCCAATTGGGCGCGGTTGGTGCGGTCACCGTGGGCAACGAAGTAGCGACCGATCTCGTCGGGGATGTTTTCGTCACAGGCTCCACCACAGGCGGGCTCGATGGTAATGCCCGGACGGGTATTCACGATGTCTTCGTCACCAAATACACCCCTAATGGGGTTAAACTCTTCACCCGTCAGTTGGGTGTGGCTGGGCGAGAAACTTATGGCAACGGTGTTGCCACCGATCCCATCGGCGATGTCTTTGTCGCAGGCTCCACCAGCGGCGGGCTTGATGGTAATGTCCAGACAGGTGTTTACGATTTCTTTGTCACCAAGCTTGATCCCGACGGGGTCAAACAATAAACACCCGCTTCACGTCGGCCTTCTTGCCCTTTTCACGTAAAAACTTCGAAGGTTTTCCTGTCGTCGTGGCAACCATACTGCGGCTCTCAGTTTGAAAAAGAATTGTGGCAAGTCTCAGGATTGGCGCAGAGGTGCCTGATGCTCTAAGGACTGTTATCGGGCCCGGCACGGAAGTGTACGGGTGCAAGGTAACGACCCGGTGATAAGGCGAAAGCCCTGCCTGCGAGAGCAGGCCCGACTTCTCTTCCAGGACGTTCGCCGGAGAGTTATGACGCACAAACTCCTTTCGGCTGAGCCGATTTTGCGAGACAGGCTTTAGCCAACATTGAACCCTGAGCCGAGTGCCCGAGCCGTAGATAGCCCTCAGTCAAACGGCCCCTAGACAAAACTGACGACTGCCCGAATAAGGACTCCCATGACCCTCTCCGAATTCCGAAATCTTGCCCTTGGGAACTGCCCCGTTGTCCTTCTCGAGGGACGCCGGGCAATTCCCCCGCCGGAGGCCGCCGCGGCCCGTGCTTTTGCCGCGCGGTTGGCGCGGGAATGTGTCCGTTTGCGCTTCCGCTCCGGCAATGCGGAGGGCAGCGACGAGGCCTTCTCCGCCGGCGTGGCCGAAGTCGACGCCTCGCGCCTCCAAGTCATTGCCCCCTACGCCTCACACCGCCGGAAAGTGCGTTACGCCGAGGCGGTTTATTCCTCACCCGAATCACTTTCCACCGTGGAAGAGGCCGCCATCACCGAGGCCACCGTGGCGGCGACCCCGCGCAACGCCAATGTGGTCTACAAGCGCACCGGATCGCCCAAGCTGGCGGCCAAAGCCGCTTATCTCCTCCGTGATACGATGAAGGTGCTCGGCCACTCGGGCCAATTCGGGCCGCCCGTCTGCGGCCTGTTCTACGTCGACCTCTCCGACCCCGAGGCCGGAGGCACGGGACACACCATCCGCGTTTGTCGTCAGCACGGGATTCCGGTTGCTTTTCAGGATTCTTGGCGGCATTGGTTTGTCTGATTTGATGAGCGAATTCTGTCCGGGCCAGCGCGTGCTTTGCATCGACGGCAAGTTCCACCCGTCGGTCTGGGAATACGTCAACGAAGTGCCGATCGAAGGGCAAGTCTACCGGGTGCGGTTCGTCCGCAGCGGCCCCGAAAAAATCACCGGAAAGATGGGACCGGCCCTCGCCCTGGAGGAAATTTCGGGCCGCTTGCCCGGTTGCGCCGACGAGGTCTGCTGGATCGTGCGCCGCTTTGTGCCAGTCGACATTCAGGACACCGCCACCGCCACGCGGGAGAAGCGGACCCGCGCCAAAAAGAAAGTCAAAGCAACTCCGCAACGCACCCCGCATCCGGCCTTGGGCTGAAGGCACTTACGCGGCAAGCCGGGCGCCTACCGCGCGGCAACCGGGCGCCACCGTTTCACCCACCACAGGGCGCCCGCACCAGCGAGGAGGAGCAGCGCGCAAGTGGAAGGTTCGGGAACCACGTTGAGGTCGAGTTGGTAGGTGGCCGCCGCCCCGAGTTGTTGCGAGCGGACGGTGTAGGTGCCGGGTCCGAGCAAATTACCGGCGGAGAACCCCAACAGGTCACTTCCGATATTGGCCGTGCCGAAATGCTGTTGCCCGATCATCTGGGCGGTGTCATAGCCGATGGTCCAATCCGTCCCTGCCTTGATCCCCAACCAAGCCACCGCATCGGTGGAGACGTAGCTATCGAGGGTGAAGGCCTCGAGGCTTTGGCCGGTCGGTAGAGTGAAGGAGAAGTAGTCGAATTGGCCATTGAGGCCCCCGAAGGAGGAACGGATGGTGTTCGCGCCGGGCGCGAGGGTGAGCACCGTGGGGGCGTTGCCGGAAGCGGAGAGCGGACCATCGATGCTTTCATCCCAGACCACCAAAGCGCTGACCCGTGGAACCAGGACACCCAAGACTAGGGAGAAGAGGCAGAGCGCACGCGTGATCGGAGGGGCGAATTTCATCCCCAAGTCCCTACACGCCACCTCAAGCCTATGCAAACCGGATTCCACCCAAATCATCTCTGGCCACAATCCCAAGAGGCAGGAACCTGCCGGGCCGACGCAAACGGGTCACCATGGAGGCCGCCGGTCAAGGGACCTAGGTCGACCGAACTTGCCGCTACGCCGCGGCCGGGTTTTGGGCCTTCTCCCGGAGAATGAGGACGGCTTCGACCAGCAACCAAAGTGCCATCGCGGCGAGGACGGCCGCCACTCCGGCCTCGATCCAGAGGACTCCGGCCACGATGCGAACCGCGAGGATGTTGTGGAGTGTCAGCCCGAGGGCCCAAAGCGAGATCCCACCCATGAAAAGCGCGGGCGCCAGACCGAGCCACGGATTGCGTCCGGTCTTGTGCAGCCATACGGCCACCCCGAGCAAGGCAAGCGCGGCAAGAAGTTGGTTCGACATGCCGAAAAGATTCCAGAAAATCCGCCAGGCCGGGATGGTTTTGCCGTCGATGACCAGAGGCGGAATGCTGAGGACGATGAGCGGAAAAATGAGCGTCAGCGCCGTCGCGGCCGCCGCCCCCGCCCGCCCCTTCCATCCGGTCAACTCCATCAAGACATACCTTGCCAACCGCGTGCAGGCGTCGAGCGTGTCGAAGACAAAAGTGGCGAAGCAAAGCAGCGCGAATTGGAAGGCAATCTGTGGGCTGACCAGCCCGAACGTTGCCTGTTCGACAAAGCGCGAGACGCCGCCGGCGAAAATGGCATCCGGCTGCCCCGAAGGACTGGCCAGAATCATCACGGTAGCCAGACTCAGGCAGGCGAAAAATCCCTCGAGCAGCATTCCGCCGTAAGCAATCGGCGTGGCGTCCGTTTCGCAATCGAGTTGCTTCGAAGTGGTGCCGCTGGCCACGATGCTGTGGAAGCCGGAGCACGCACCGCAGGCCACGGTGATGAAAAGAATCGGCAGCATCGGTGCCGCGACACCGGGTCCGGCCGCCGGACCGAGCAGCACGCTCCCCGCCATGACGGGCGGGGCGACCACATCGAAGGCTCCCGTCAAGCCACCGATGACGATTCCCACCAGGCCGGCGATGAGAACGAGGTAGAGGAAGTAGCCGCCGAGATAGCCGCGCGGTTGCAAAAGCAACCACAGCGGCGCCATCGAGGCGAAAAAGCAGTAGGCGATCAGAATGTAATTCCAAAGCCGCTGCGGATTTCCTCCGGCCCATCCCGAAAGATCGAGCGGCGCCAGCGGGCCGATCCAGATCGCGGCAAGGACGAGTGGCAAAAACACGAGCTTCGCCTGCAGGGCGGACATCCCGGTGAAGCGCAGGGCGAGACCCATGAGCAGGGCAAGGAGCAAATAAACCATCGACGAAGTGGCCACCGCCGGTCCCGGTGCCGAGGAACCCGCCGAGGCCGCCGCTTGGACGAAAGTTCCTGCCGTCACGTCGGTGAAAGCGATAAGCACGTAGACGAGCGAGACCCAAATGAAGAGCAGGAACAGGACGAAGGCGCGCCCGTTCATGTATTGCCGCACCACCTCGGCGATCGAGCGCCCACCGTGCCGCACCGAGGCGATCAGCGTGGTGAAATCGTGGATGCCACCGATGAGAACCGAACCGACCAGAATCCAGATCCACGGCGGGAACCAACCGAAGAGCGTTCCGGCGAGGATGGGACCGACGATCGGTCCGGCCGCGGCAATGGCCGAAAAATGCTGCGGCAGCAAATACGACTTCTTGGCCGCCTCGAAATCCAGACCGTCCCGGTACTCATGCGCCGGCGTCCGGACCTGCGCATCGAGCGCGAAGTAGGCCGTCAACCTTCGCCCGAGAATGCGATACGCGAAAAAGAAAAAGACCCCGGAGGAAAGTAGAAAGGCAATGAGCCACATAAAGGATCAAGATACGTCGGCTCTGCAGGCAAACCGCTGACATTTTTCTAGCGCTTGCGCAGCCGAATGCCAAGAGGTCCTCTCGGTCTACCGAAAGCCCCTAGCGCCTCCCGGACGGAGGCCGCAGAGAGAGATTTGATCTCCATCCTGTCTCAGCGCATCACGCCCCATGGGCTTTGGGGCGGAGAGTGGAGGGCAGGTAGAGCGGGTGGACCGGAGTGCCATCCTGAGCCAACCGAAGATGACAGAGCCCCGGGTGGTGGCGCAGCAGCGCGACCACTTCTGATCCTCGGGCCCGCAGCGCCTTCGGCGGTTGGCCGTAGGCCAGCACAACAGCTTTTGCTTCCGCGGCCATCTTCAGAATCATCCGGTCATTTTCCGGACCCACCGGATCGTCCACTTCGAGCAACCGTCTTTTGTCCGTGGCGCGGTAAGCGTGGACGTTGCCGACCAACTGTCCTCCGTAACCCCAAGCGCGGGCAAAGGACCCGGTCTTGCGCAGGGTCGGGTCGCTGTACTCCACGCAGGCCACACTGGGATTCATCAGAAGCCAAAGGACAAGCGGCCCGGCAGGGTCCCATATTTCCCTGAGCTCATACCGGTATTGTTGGCAGGGCGAAAACACCGCGTTGACCGCAGAGTCGGCCGGCCACGCGGGGCGCGACTTGCCCCCCGCATCGTGTTGTTGGGCGGCGTGTATCATGGGCGGAGGCGCGTGGAACGGTCGAGACCGACCGGATGCCAATAGGTCACAAAAAAGCCACGGTCAACAGCCTTGAGTCATCCACCAGGAGGAACGAAGACGCACCAACCGGCGAAGTTCCGTGGCCGGAGGGGTCGAAAAAAGGAAACGAAGCGGACGAATTCCGGCGGCAGCGTCGCGTCACAGGCAAGAGGGAATCCCATTCTTTCACAGAAGTCTGCGCTGCCGCGAAATGGATGGCATGCGCTGCCGCGCAGGTATTTTGCGTCCGCCAGCTTCGCCTTGAGGATGGCGCCAGGCGGTGGCAAGTTAGCTCGATGCAAACCCGATGGCTCGCCGTTTTCCTCTCCGCCACGTTCGCTTGGTTTCAGTCCGCCAGTGGGGTGGTGATCAACACTGCCACGGGCAACGGCAACACAAATGCACCGGCCAACGATCCCGGGTGGGCGAACATCGGGACACTCGGCGGTGGAACAGGCATTTACTTAGGTGACGGATGGGTCCTTACGGCAGCGCACGTCGGAGCGGGTCCCATCACGCTTCAAGGCATTGCCTACAATCCGGTCCCCGGCTCGGCGGTGCAACTGACCAATAACACTCCGGGCATGACAGCCTTGTCGGATCTCCTCTTGTTCCAATTGTCCTCCATGCCGGCGGGTCTCGGTTCGCTCACGTTGGCTTCATCGGCTCCCACGCTCAACGCGCCCGTGGTCATGATCGGCGCCGGCCGTGACCGTGGTGCCTTCACGCAGTGGACGATCGATCAAGCGACAACTCCTTGGACGTGGACCGAAGTCTCCTCGGGCGGTAACGCAGCCGGTTACCAGACTTTGGAATCTCGCGCCATGCGTTGGGGCACGAACACGATAAATGCAACGGATGTATGGTTTGCGGAGTCACCCTCCGGTCCTGACGTGAAATCTTTCGCCACGCTATTCGAATACAGTGGTCTGAGTGACAACGAGGCCCAAGCCTCGCTCGGCGACTCTGGCGGTGCGGTGTTCACGCACAACGGATCGTCATGGGAATTGCATGGCGTGATGTTCGATGTCGAGGGCTTTAGCGGTCAACCATCACCCGAAACCACGGCTATCTTCGGCAACGATACGCTGTCCGCGGACCTTTCCTACTACGCTCCGCAAATCATGACCATCATCCCCGAGCCCTCCATCTATGCTCTGCTCAGCCTCTCCGCGGCCGCAGCGATTTTCGCTGGGCGCCGTGCCCGGCGATGATGATCAGGCTGGTGGCGGGGGACGCGGCGATCACGGGCCATGTTGCCTTCGCGGCTGAGGGACCAGAAGGCACGGTTGGAATTCGGGCGGGTCGAGCACTTGGGGCCGTGGTGCCGGCCGCATCGGCCGCCCGGCAGCGCCGTCTCACAGGCAAGAGGAGGCCGTCAGCTTTTCTGGCGTGAAAAAATTCGGGCCGGCACCTCCCCCGGAAAAGCAATTTCTTATCCGCCCCGGAAGGGCATACTTCGCCTTATGAAATCGGATCAGGATCTCTACAAGCGGCTACGCGACCTGCCGAAAGGACAACTCTGGCAATCCGAGGTGCCGCGTTTCGATGCCGCCTCCCCGCGCGAGCGAATGCAGGGAGTGGCCTTGATCCGCGCGCTTGGGTCGATTTTCTCACGCTTCGGGACGGAGGAGGAAAAGGCGGCCGTACGCAGGTGGCTCATGGCGCTGCTCCAGGATCCGCAGGAAAAAATCCGGCGCTACGCCATGGCGGCGCTGCCGAAGATGGGCGGCGATGACGGTGCCGAGGCGCAAATGTTGAGTTTGCTCAAAGAGAACGGCGGCGAGCGAGAGAAACGCCACCTTGGCCGTGCGCTGGAGAAGATCGGGGGGAGCGCGACACTCTCGTTCATGGCGCAAGAGGAGTCGCTCCCGGAACTGACGCAGCAAAAGGTGCAGGCCGCCATCGCCCGGCGCGAAAACCCCGGCACGGTGGAACTCGACGCCCTGCTCCCGGGCAAACCCGGGATGCAGGTCAACCTCCGCTGCCGACGGGGCTTGGAAAAGATCCTCAGGGATGAAGCCGCAGAGCAACTCGATCCGGGCATTTTCCGTCTCGGACAAGTCCGCCCGGGATGTGTCACGCTGACTCCGCTCAGGCCGTTCTCCTTGGCGATGCTCTATGAGTTGCGCTGCTTTGCCACCGTGGGCATCCGCCTCGGTCTGATCGAAAACGGCTCGGGTTCCGTCTGGGAGGAGGATCTCGCCCGCTGCATCGCTTCCCCCACAGCCCGGAAGATCATGCGGGCAGCCACCAAGGGAGCACCCCGCTACCGCTTGGATTTCTTGGCGCGCGGTCATCAGCGGGCCGCCATCCGCAACGTGGTGCAGCACGCCCACGCCCTCGCGCCCGAACTCCTCAACGATGCGCGGCAAGCTCCGTGGTCGGTGGACGTCATCCCAGTGGGAGGCGGACCAAAGAAACAGAGGGATGCCATCGTCGAGCTACGCCCTCGACTCTATCCCGATCCGCGCCTCGGGTACCGTCAGGATGACATCGCCGCGGCCTCGCACCCGCCATTGGCTGCCTGCATGGCACGCTTGGCCGCGCAAGCCAGCCCGGAGAGCGACGAACCCCGGCAGGTGGTTTGGGATCCTTTTTGCGGCTCGGGACTGGAACTGATCGAGCGCTCATTACTCGGCGGGGTCCGGGCCGTGCAGGGCACAGATCTCGATCCGGCAGCCATCGAGATCGCCCGCGCCAACTTTGAAGCCGCCGGCCTGGAGCATGTTTCCGGGATGTTCACTCCCTGCGATTTCCGGGACGCGGAAAAAGTGGCCGGCATCGCCCCGGAAAGCATCACCCTCGTCATGACCAATCCTCCCCTCGGGCGACGGATTCGGGTGAAGGACCTGCGCGGACTCATGGCCGACCTCCTCCTCGCCGCCAGCAAGGCGCTGGAGCCGGGAGGCCTGCTTATTTTCACCAACCCGCTGCGCGATGGGCCAAGCTCGCCCTCACTCAAGTTGGAATACCGCCAGGCGGTCGATCTGGGAGGATTCGACTGCCAACTCGAGATGTACCGCAAGCGTGCTGCGCGAAGGGACGGCAAGATTAGCTAGGCCGCCCGGCAACGCCATCAGCGCGACGTCGGTGTCTTCCGGGCTAATGTGTCTTTCCGCACCGTGCTCGCGCGCCGACTCCCGCTCATTTTTTCCACCGCTACCTGTCACCAATCGGCAGAGGATAACCCGAGGGAAGATTTTGATGGGAAGCACGGTATTTTGACTGACTTTCTACGACCATCCGGTGAATCTGCCCGACGATGAAAGAAGCCAGCCTCCATTTGCCGGAAGGGTATTCACTCCGTCTGATGTCCGAGGAAGATTATCCCCAGATTTCGGCCATCTGCGAGATGGTCTACCCGACAGAACGTCCCTACACGGAGGCTGAACTTGCTGCTCATCACCGGGTGTTTCCCGATGGGCAGTTTGTCGTCATCCATCAGGAGTCGGGGGAAGTCGCCGGCGCTCATTTCACACTCCTGATCCAGTTGATGCATTTCCATTTGGATGATTCGTGGGAAACGCTCACGGCCGGAGGAAGTTTCACCGATCATGACCCCGAGGGTCACACTCTCTACGGGGCTGACCTGTTCGTTCACCCCAAGCATCAACATCATGGCTTGGGCAAGGCCCTGACCGTGGCCACCAGGGAACTGGTCAGCCGCCTCAAAGCTTGGCGCATGGTCGGAGGCAGCCGCATGCCGGGATACGGGAAAGTGGCAGGCACCCTTCCGCCGGAGGACTATATTGCCAAGGTGAAGAAAACCGAACTGACCGATCCGGTGCTCACGGCCCATTTGCACGACGGATGGGAGGTCGTGGCAGCCATCCAAGGATACCTTCCGCATGATGTGGAGAGCGCCGGTTGGGCTGCGGTGATCCAGTGGATCAATCAGGAGTGCACGCCCCCTGCTGACTTCGATCTCTCCAAAGTTCCCCGGAGAGACACCGAGCCGTAATTCGTTATCCTCGAGGGACCCACCGCGGCCATTGGCACGGGCGCATTCCGTCAACTCCGCCCCACCGCGGGCTTATCAGGAGCTCGAAAGCGTGGCCCGCACCTCGCGGCCGGGAATCACTACGAAGGCCCCAGCCCAAGCATGGTTGGATTCCATTTCCGCAAACGCGGATTCAGGCGCCGGGTTCGCCGGGAATATCTGGAGAGTTTGCCAATGGTCGAATCATGGCGCGGTTGGAGACCCACAACGCAAAGCCTGACCCCTTAACTCACACTCGGCGGAACGGCCACTCACCCCGGAGAGAAATGGCTGCCGTCATGGCGGCTCTCGGCTGGGGTGGCACGGGCAAGGGTGCAAACCTCTCTTACTTTAAGGCAAGCATGTCGGTGAATTCGTTGACCGAGAGCGTCACGAAGGCTTCGTAATCCAAACAGCGCCTTCGGATTTCGGCCGCGTCTGGTTCGGCAAATACGCGCGCTAAGTTGGTGGTGAATTTTTCCAACAACAAAGGAGTGCCTTCGCTCCGGCGGCGGGCATGTCCGATGGGATACTCCACCGCGAGTTCCCCCAGGGTGGAGCCATCGCTGAATTCGATGCTCAGAGCATTGGCAATCGAGCGCTTGGCGGGATCGTGATAATCGGCGGTGAAGGACGGATCTTCGAGACAGGTGATTTTTTCGCGCAGTGC
This sequence comes from uncultured Verrucomicrobiota bacterium, assembly GCA_903934135.1. GTDB lineage: Bacteria > Verrucomicrobiota > Verrucomicrobiia > Chthoniobacterales > JACTMZ01 > JACTMZ01. Next base: position 6,485 of record CAIZMQ010000070.1, on the reverse strand, counting down.
GTCGATGCGCGCGTCCCCGGCAATATCATCTTCGTAATCACGGGCGGTCAGACGGCCAAAAATAAGGGAAACCGCGACCATGTATTGGATGCAGTGGTCGCGGTCTGCCGGGTTATTCAGGGGGCCCTGCTTATCGATGATCCGCAGGCAGGCCTCATGGGTTCTTATGGTGACTTTTTTAATATCTGCGGCGGATTTACCGGCAGCTGCCATGGCGACGCGCAAGCCCAGCGCTGCCTCAACCGCGCTTTGGGCATGAAACTCGGCGGGGTAGGAGATTTTGAATAAAATATTCTCCATGACGTAAGAGCCATATTTCCGCTGGAAGGTAAAAGCCTTGCCTTTAAAGGAGACATCATAAAAGCCCCAGCCTTTGGCCGTAAGGACGGATGGATATCCCATCTCGCCAGCCTGAGCCATCAGGGCCAAACGTACGGCGCGGGAAGTCGCATCCCCTGCCGCCCAGGATTTGCGCGTTCCAGCGTTGGGGAAATGGCGGTAGGTACGGAGCGATTGACCGTCAAGCCAGGCCATGGAGAGCGCGGCCAGAATTTGTTGTCGTTCGAGGCCCATCATCTGGGCAACCACCGCGACGGAGGCCACTTTTACTAAAATCACGTGATCCAGGCCGACTTTATTGAATGAGTTTTCAAGGGCGAGGCAGCCTTGAATCTCATGCGCCTTGATCATCGCCGTTAAGACATCTTTGATCGTCAGGGTTTTATCCGTTGTACGGGACAACCAATCAGCGATGGCCAGAATTGCGCCTAAGTTGTCTGAGGGATGCCCCCACTCTGCCGCCAACCAAGTATCGTTGAAATCTAACCAACGAATCATCGTTCCGATATTGAAGGCAGCTTGTACTGGATCGAGGACAAAGGCCGTCCCCGGGACTTTGACTCCATGAGCAATGCTCAGACCTGGGACGATGGGACCCAGGAGCTTTTTACAGGCCGGGTACTCGAGCGCTTCAAATCCGCAACCCAGCGTGTCAAGCAGACATAGCCATGCCGTGGTATAAGCAACTGGGGATGTGATCTCGTAGTCTTGGACATAGTCGACAATGTCGCTGAGTACTTGATCGTAGGGCCGGTTGGATTGATTGACTGTATGAGACATTGCGCTTATCGCTTCTCCAAGGGGACAAATGGCCGATTCTCGGGACCGGTGTAATGGGCGCTCGGACGGATAATTTTATTGTCCATGCGTTGCTCGATGACATGCGCGACCCAACCCGAGGTGCGGGCCACGACAAAAATGGGGGTAAAAAATGCGGTGGGGATCCCCATCTGTTGAAAGGCAACGGCGGAAAACCAATCGAGATTCGGGAACATCTTTTTTGTCTCCCACATGACCGATTCGATCCGTTCGGCGACGGCATAGAGCTGGGTTGTCGTGTTGCCTGCGGAGAGCATTAGCGCTGTTTTTTTAATAATCGCATTACGCGGATCAGAGACTGTGTAAACGGGGTGGCCAAAACCCATGACAACCTCTCGCCTCTCAATGCGCGAGCGGATATCGGCCTCGGCTTGGTCAGGCATGGCATAGCGCTCTTGGATCTCAAGGGCTGCCTCATTGGCCCCGCCATGTTTTGGCCCGCGCAGCGCACCAATCGCCCCGGTCATCGCCGAGTAGACATCTGAACCCGTGCCGGCGATTACCCTCGCGGTAAAGGTGGAGGCGTTGAACTCGTGTTCAGCATAAAGAATTAAAGACGCGTGCATGGACTTAACCCAGAGATCACAGGGTGGCGCACCGTGCAGAAGATGCAAAAAATGTCCGCCGATGGAATCTTGATCGCTCTCCACGCTGATGCGCACACCAGTTCGGGCAAAGTGGTACCAGTAGAACAAGATTGAGGTTTGGCAGGCGATGAGCTGGTCGGCGATATCGCGCGCGCCGGCTGGGTCCCGGGATGACGCCTCTGGCCGCAATGCTCCCAGGGCTGAAACACCAGTGCGTAGCACATCCATCGGATGGGTGGTGGGAGGCAAATGCTCCAGGATGGATTTGACTTCGTCGGGTAGCCCGCGGAGCGAAACGAGTTTTGCCTCGTAGGCCGCCAACTGCGCACGATCGGGCAGTGCTCCGTGGATCAGTAAGTAGGCGACCTCTTCGAAGCTGCAGCCATGCGCTAAATCGGCAATCTCATAGCCCCGATAGTGCAGGTCATTTCCAGATTTTCCAACGCTACACAAAGCGGTGTTACCTGCAGCGACTCCCGAAAGAGCGACGGATTTCTTTGCCTTGAGTTGGACCATTTATTTTTTACCTAATATTTCATCGAGCGCTTTCTCATGAGCATGATAATTAATCCGCTCATAGAGCTCTTCTCGGGTTTGCATGGTATGAATCAGATTCTGCTGCGTGCCCTCTGCGCGGATGACTTCGTAGACCTTTTCCGCCGCTTTATTCATCGCCCTGAATGCCGACAGGGGATACAAAATCATGGCCACGCCATGTGCGCTCAGCTCGTCACGAGTGTAGAGCGGGGTCAAACCAAACTCGGTGATATTGGCCAGAATGGGCTTGGCTAGTGCGCTACTAAACCTCTGATAATCATGGAGCGTGGTAATCGCCTCGGGAAAGAGAAGATCGGCCCCGGCCTCGACATAGGCCCCTGCCCGCTCGATGGCCGCGTCGATTCCTTCACTGGCGACCGCATCGGTGCGGGCCATGATTAAGAAATTGTCATCGGTGCGGGCATCGACTGCCGCCTTGAGGCGATCCACCATTTCGGCCGTGGAGACGACCTCCTTGTTGGGGCGATGCCCGCAACGTTTCGCACCGACTTGATCTTCGATGTGCATGGCAGCTGCACCGGCTTTGATTAAACCTTTGACCGTGCGCGCGATCTTCAGCGCGGTTGTCCCGAATCCGGTGTCCGCGTCGACTAACAGTGGCGTGTCGCAGACATTGGTTATTCGACGCACGTCGGTGAGCACATCCTCTAACTTCGTAATTCCCAGATCGGGAATCCCCAGAGAGCCGGCCGCCACTCCTCCACCCGAGAGATAAATGGCACGGTAACCGGCCCGCTTGGCCAAAAGCGCATGGTTAGCGTTAATCGCACCGATTATCTGTAACGGCTTTTCGTCGTGCAGGGCCTGTTTAAAGGCCAGCCCTAAGCTTTTCACATCGGTAAGCCTATAGGCCTATCTATCAACTGTAAAAACCCTTTCACTCTAGGAATTCTCGCTGCTCGGACAAGGTTTACCCGGGAATCAGATGCGGTGGAATTTCGGCACCAAGCGTAACGGGAAATTGTCTGAACAGAGTTCCGCCTCCTTGTCGGCTCCGGCCGGTGGCGTCGGCCGTGGCGCCATGGGGAACACCGCCCTGGATCGAACGCAGCCGGCCGGCACACGCACGAGACGAAGCCTGACCTTTTACCTCAGGGCCGTGCGGAAGCCGCATGGATACTGGGCTGCCGCTATGACGCATTCGGCGTTTGAGTCCCCTCCCCGTGGCGTGTATTGGTGTTAGCAGCATCAAGAGTGTCCTGCCGTCAAAGGCAGGGCTGCCAACCGAGGAGGAGAACCCACGGTGGCTTGGTGCGGGAGAGCGAGTCTCTTCCGTACCAATGCGCTGGTCGATCGGATCGACCGGAAAGCAAAATCTCCCTTGGTGCGTTTAAGGAAACGCCCAAATGAACAAAACGACATCCGCCGCGCTCGCGGCATTGCCCGAAGGCTGCGCGCTCTCCCTGCGCACGCATCCCCGCAACCCCAACCACCACCTCTGGTGGAACAACGGCACCTGGTGGCTCCACGCCACCGTGCACCGTCCCGACTACACCAAGCAGCGCCTGCGCCTGCCGCTGGAAACGAAACATGTCGGCCTCGCACGGTCGCGGCGCGACGCCGTGCTTGGCGCATGGAGCCAAGAGCCGGGAGTCAGGAGCTGGGAGCGCGGAGTAAAGATCCAGAGAAAGTCAGCCCAGGCTTGCTCTCACTCGTCACTCCTCACTCGCCACTCGTCACTTCAAGCGGAGGCCGCGTGAATCGGAATACCGAAGTCCGCTCAATCGAGCAGTTCGACGAACTCCTCGACCGTAAGGCCGCTCGCACGAATCAGACTGCGCAAAGTTCCTTTGGCGATCTCTTTGTGATCCGGCACGGAAAGCGAAACGATATGCCCCGGCTTCACCAAGATCATGTGGCTGCCCTTCTGCCGGGCCAACTCTCATCCGGCGCCGGCGAAAGCCTTCACTACTTCGCGTCCGCTGACGTTCGGAAGCGAGGGCATCAGGCCACGACTTCGAGTTCCTCGGTCTCTACCGTCAGGGGCATCCCGCGTTCGGCGCGCACTTCGAGACAGGCCGCGATCGCCTCGCGCGCGTTCTCGAGAGCTTTGGCACGCGTTGCGCCTTGGCTGACGCAGCCGGGGATCGCCGGACACTCCACAATCCACATCCCGTCTTCATCGCGGGTAATCGAGGTGACGAATTTCATACGGCAAACCCTAACGCCTCCACGGCTCCCCCGCAAACCGGATTCCGTCCCCAACTCCATGCTCCCCGCTCCGAACTCCATGCTTGCGGCCCGCCGAAAGGAGGCCGCGTGAACTATCTGAATATTCTCGCCGCCAGCTCGTCGCGCGTCTCACCAAGATGCGCTGCCACATCGGACAATATTCCGGACAGAGTTCCCACGCGTAGCCGACTGTGCTTCGGCACGGTAACATGGTGTTCGCCGTTCACCGAAGTGGTCAGCCGCATATGGCTTCCGGTTTGGCGTGTGAGTTCATACCCGCATGATCGCAGGGCTTTGACCAAATCATCACCGTCCAGATCGCGGGGCAATCTCATGACGGCGAAAACTTCAGGCGGCGAGGATCTCTTCCTTCACGATGTGCAAGCGCACGACCCGGGGAGCTTTGCCCGGCTCGAAGTGGCATTGCACCGCATCGGCCACCTGCTTGCGGAGATCCTTCATCGAGTCCGCCTCGGTGAAGATGGCTTCTCCCAAAGCGCGCGCTATGAAACCGCCCTCTGGGGCTTCTTCGACCATGAAGATCAACTCGCTCATGACGGAACCATACCCAACACCGGCGTCGACCGCAAACCGGATTCCGCCCCTAACTCCATGCTCCCCGCTCCAAGCTCCATGCTTGCGGCCCTCCGAAAGGAGGCCGCGTGAGCAAGATCACTCGCCGAAACTTTCTCATCACCGGTGCGGCGGCCGTGGGTTCATGCTTCGTGCCGTCGTGGTTGTTGCGTCGCGCGGCCGATTACGAAAAGACGACCGGCGGCATCTTCATCGATCCGCCCGAGTCCGCGCGCAACATCCTCTACGCCGTCGATCAGGACTACCACTTCCAGTTCGCGCTCAACGGACGCACCGACGAGCTACCGGCGCAATTCACCTGGCGCGAATACTTCCGCGACCACGTTTACATCGATCCGGATGATCATCTCGACGTGCGCAAATGGCTGCGCGATGAAGGCGCTTTCTACTTCGACCGCGACAACCTTCGTTATGCCTACCGGCATCTGCATTTCCTCGACGATCAGGTCGACGATCGCATTTGGGAGAACTACCTCGAAGGTCCCTATGCCGTTTACAGCTCACCCGAAGCACAGGCCCTGCACTACTTGGCGCCTCTTCCGCTATCCAACGGCACCGGAGCCGGCAATCCGCTCGGCGACCTCAAGTTCTACTACGGCACCATGCCCGGAGCGGATTGGCACTTCGTCAACGCCGACAACAAGCAGATCGTCACCGCGCTCCAATATCGCCTGCGGGAGTTGGGTGAATCGACGGAGGTGGTCATTCAGTGATGATCGACCTCATCCGCAGTGAGGAGGAGAAATACCAAGAGCTCTTCGGTAAAATCAGCAAGATGTTTTCTGAAGAAATCGAGGGGGATCACCACAAAAAAGTTCAGCGCAACGAAAGACGGGCCGTTTCAGCTCGCGAGACTGTCAAATGCCAAGCTGTGACCCCACTTCCCTAACCGAAGCCACGTCCACTGACTGCTCTCACGGGACGGAAGTGCGGGCACAACGGAACCCCAGGTAGTCGTAGCCGATGCCGGGATTGAGGACGTCGCGGTCGGCCGCGCGGGCATACCTGGCGCTGAAGGTCCAACTGCCGCCCCGGCGCAACCGTCCCTTGTCGCCGCCCAAAGCAGGCCCCGTCGGGTTAAACTCGGGAGAAGTATTATAGTAGCTCAATGCATAGGAATCCCAGCACCACTCATCCATGTTCCCTGCCATGTCATAGAGACCACATGCGTTCGGTGGGAACGACCCAACGGGCGAGGAATACGGCGTGACACCGTCGTTGTAGGTCGGGTGATACCCGCTGGTCGAACTCACGTCGTAGCTGTAACTTGAAGATTCGTAGTTCGCCTCGCTGTGCGTGATCGTGTCCCCCCACGGAAACCGCTTCCCGCGCAGCCCTCCCCGCGCCGCCTTCTCCCACTCCGCCTCCGTCGGCAACCGATAACCGTTGGCCAGGAAATTGCACTCCGGATCGGAT
>CAIZMQ010000069.1 GCA_903934135.1 uncultured Verrucomicrobiota bacterium | reverse complement strand
TTCCCCGGCATCGGCGCGGAGGAACGGCACATCGCGGAATCCATCGCGGTGAACCTGCGGGAAATGATGCTGCTCGAGACACCCATTGTTGCCGTGGTCATCGGGGAGGGCGGCTCCGGCGGCGCTCTGGGCATCGGCGTGGCCGACCGCGTCCTCATCATGGAAAACGCCTACTATTCGGTGATCAGCCCCGAAGGCTGCGCCGCCATCCTTTGGAAACACCGGAGCCATGCCCCGGAAGCCGCCGAGGCCCTCAAGCTGACCGCTCCCCACCTGATGGAACTCGGACTGGTCGACGGAGTGGTGCCCGAGCCGCAGGGTGGAGCCCACCACGACCATCAAGGCGCGGCGGCACTGCTCAAAAAAGCGATCTTGGAAAACCTCGACACGTTGGACAAAGAGTCACCGGCCCAACTTCTGGCCGCGCGCTATGACAAATTCCGCGCGATGGGTGTCTTCAGCGAAGGGTGAGACGCTCGCTCCATGCCATGGAGGACGCGTGAGCAGCGATGCGGCAGAGGGAACAGAGGCCGAGCGTTGCGCTCAGGGCGCCATGAGGCTACCGGGTCCGAGGGCCTGCAATTCATTGCCGCGGTCGAGCGGATGCTCGGCAGGTGTCAGTTGCAGATCGAGAACTTCTTCCCCTCGGGCGATGCGGACAGCCACCGGTTCGCCGGCGGTCAGGAAGAAAGAGGCGTCAAGGGCATCCTCCGGGTCGTGGATGGTGATGTCACCCACTTGAAGGACAACGTCGCCTGAACGGAACTGGCTGGAGGCCGGACCGCTTGGGTCGACTCTGTCGATCATAAGGTGCGAGCCCTGCACGGCCACCGGCATTTCGTGCACGGTCACACCGGCCCATCCATGACGCACGTCACCGAATCGCACAACGTCTTGCCGCACTTTCTCGGCAGCGCGGATGGGAAGGACAAAGCACCCGGCACCGGACTCGAGCCCGCTGACCAGCACGCCGACCACTTGGCCGTCAAGGTTGAGCACGGGGCTGCCGCCCTGACCGCGTTGCACCGGAATATTCGCCCGGATATGCGTGGTGGTAAAAAATTTCCCCTGCGACTTCCGGTCGAGACCGCCCGCAATGCCGAAGCTCGGCGAGACGTCGTGGTCGAAGGGAAAGCCGACCACCACGAGGGGTGAGGAGGCTTTCACCTCTCCGCACTCACCCTTCTCGAGAAAAGGCGTCGCTCCGGCTCCGTCGACCTTGATCAGGGCGATACCGCTCCGCGGATCTTTGGCCAGCAGCTTGGCCGGCCAACGTTGGTCTCCGCGCGTGACCGAAACACTCAGCCCGTCGCCGACCACCGAAGCCAGCGTGTAAATGGTGCCGGTCGAATCGGCAAAGAAACCAGTGCCGGAAATTTTGCCGAGTTCGTCATCCGACTCGACTCGCACGACGGAAGGAACAGCGGATTCGAAAACCTCACTCACGGTGGTCTCGATGGCGTGCGCCATGGTGGAGTCATCCACCTCCAGAAACTGCGGTGGCCCCGCTGGATCAGCTGCGGCCGGGCCGGCCAGCGCCGCGCCCGCCAGCACGGCGCACAAACTAAAAGCTGTAGGGCGACTCATAACTCACCGGCCGGGCTTCGAGCACATAGTGCGGGGGAAATTCAGAACGCGAGGAGACAGGGAAGCGGATATCGCCGCTGCCGGGCGGCAGGACGTTGACCGTGGGACGGGGATCATTGAGCGCCAGACCGGGACCGGTCGGCGCGGTGTCTTTCTGGGTGACGAGAATGAAGGTGGACAGCACCACGGCCGCAGCGGCCACCCCGGCATAAGCCAAATTAGGCACACGGAACTCGGGGAACACACCAACCAGACGTTCCCAGAGAAGATTCCATGTGGGCTGGCGGAGGAGTTCGGAGCGCTGACGCTCGTTGAATTGGTCGAGAAAGCGCTCGAAGTAATCGGACGTCGGTGTTTCGTATCGCTTGAGGCGAAGGAGTTTATGGATGTCCGTATTCATAGGCTAATTGACCAAAAATTCCTGCAGGTAATTTTGCAGTTGGCGGTGCGCGTAAAAGAGACGCGAGCGCACAGTGCCCTCGGAAACCCCGAGGACTTTGCCGATTTCGGCGTGTGGCATACCTTGGATATCAAACATGGTGACTACGGCTCTGTGTTCATTCGACAGCTTCATCATAGCCTCGTTCAATCTTTGCTGAAGCTCTTTGAGATTCACTTCTCGTCTGGCGTCCGGGCCCGAAGTCATTTCAATGAAGTCCGGGTCCTGATGGATCCCGTTGTCGACGTCATCAAGGCTCATATTGTAGGTACGGGACCGCTTTTTCAGGAAGTTGATCGTCATGTTGGTGGCGATCGTATGGAGCCAGGTGTAGAAGCTGGATTTGCCCCGGAAACCTTTGATCGAGCGGTAGGCCTTGGCAAAGACGTCCTGTAGCAAGTCGTTGGTATCCTCATGGTTGGACGTCATGTGATAAACCAACCCGTAGAGGCGGGGGCTGTATTTGCGCACCAAGTCGTCAAAAGCGCGCGGATCACCGGCTTGGGTGCGCGCCACGAGATCGACATCCTTGATCTCCTGCTCTTCGACGGTTTCGGCCATAAAGAACGATCAGCCTAACAGACGTGCCCGCGCCGGGGAAAGGAGAAGCGGCGCATCCCTGTTCAGGACATCTTCGCCATGGCCTTACCGAGGAGAACACTCAGTGCGGCCGCTGCCGAACGTCCCGTTTCCATCACTTCATGGTGCGAGAGCGGTTGGTCGGTGACCCCGGCAGCCCAATTGGTCAGGCAAGAAAAGGCCGCCACCCTCAGACCGAGCGCGCGGGCCTGGATAGCTTCAAAGACGGTCGACATTCCCACCGCATCGGCCCCGAGCGCGCGCAGCATACGCACTTCCGCCGGTGTCTCGTATTGCGGGCCGGGAACACAGGCGTAGACCCCTTCATGCAAAGCCAGGCCGGACTCGCCGGCCAGACCGCGGAACAGATCCCGCAAGCGCGCATCGTAAACTTCCGACATGTCGAAAAAATTCGGGCCGCCCGACAATGGCGAGGCAGCCGTGAGATTCAGGTGGTCGTTCAACATCATCCATCCTCCCGGGGCAAACTGCGGATTCAAGGTGCCGGCCGCATTGGTCAGGACCAGCACCTCCGGCCCGAGCGACGCCATCAGGCGTACCTGCGCCGCTACCTCTCTCGGGGTGTGGCCCTCATAGTAATGCACGCGGCCCTTGGCCAAGAGGATCCGCACGCCACCCAATTCGGCACCCACAAATTCTCCTTCATGCCCGGGCACGCCGGATACCGGCAGGCCAGGAATCCTCGCGTAGGGCACGGCAAAAAGTCGGTCGCAGGCCTCGGCGAATCCCCCGAGCCCGGAGCCCAGGACCAAAGCAACCTTCGGACGAAAAGCGGCCAGTTCGTCCGGAACGTCGGGAAATTCGTCCGGGCAGGTGATCGCGGACGCCATGGCGGAGACCCTCAGACCTCCTTGATCAGGACCGAGGAATTGTGGCCGCCAAACCCGAACGAATTACTGATGGCAACCTTCACCTTCTTCTCCCGTGCCTTGAGCGGCACGTAGTCGAGATCACACTCGGGGTCGGGGTGGTCGAGGTTGATCGTCGGTGGCACGATGCCCTCGCGCATGGCCATGACGCATGCGGCCATTTCCACCGCACCGGCTGCCCCGAGCAAATGGCCGGTCATCGACTTGGTCGAGCTGACCAGCAGGCCGCCGTTGCGCGCGTGATCGCCGAAGGCACGCTTCACCGCCTTGGTCTCGCAGACGTCGCCCACCGGGGTCGATGTCCCGTGGGCATTGATGTAATCGACCTCCTCCGGGTTGACCTTTGCATGCTTCATCGCCATGGCCATGCAGCGGGCCGCACCCTCACCCCCGGGCAGCGGCGCACTCATGTGGTAAGCATCGGCGGTAAGACCGTAGCCCGCCACCTCGCAATAAATTTTCGCCCCGCGCTTTTTCGCGTGTTCGTACTCCTCGAGGATGAGGATGCCGGCGCCCTCGCCCATGACAAATCCGTCGCGGTCTTTGTCGAACGGACGCGAAGCCTTCTCCGGTTCGTCATTGCGCAAACTCATCGCGCGCATCGAAGTAAAACCCGCAATCCCCACCGGCACCACGCAGGCCTCGCTGCCGCCGGTAACCATGACATCGGCATCGCCGAACTTGATGATACGCCATGCCTCGCCCATGCAGTGGTTTGCTGTCGCACAGGCGGTGACGATGGCCATATTGGGCCCGCGCAAACCGTGCTCCATCGAAATGAACCCGGTCGCCATGTTGCTGATCATCATCGGGATCATGAACGGCGAAGTACGGTCCGGACCTTTGGTTAGCATCTGCGTGACCTGCGTCTCCATGGTGGCCAAGCCGCCAACCCCGCTGCCAACCATCACGCCAACCCGGTCGAGATCAAGGGTGGATAAATCATAGCCTCCATCCTCGATCGCCATCTTGGCCGCACCCACCGCGAATTGCGTGTAACGATCCGTGCGGCGCACATCCTTGGGGGTGGTATAAAAAGGCGTCGGATCGTAACCGCGGACTTCGCCGGCGATCTTGCAGTCGAACTTCGCGGTGTCGAACGCCGTGATCGGCCCGATCCCGCTCCGCCCGGCCTTCAGGCTCTCCCAGAATGCGGACAGGTCGTTGCCTACCGGACTGACCACTCCAATTCCTGTAATGACAACACGCCGTTCGTTCATGATTTCGAAGGGTAATTGGTAAAGCAAACCGCCGAGAGTTGGCGAGGCCAAATGGCCGGGAAGTTAGAGGTCGGAAGGCGCCGCGCGGTCGTTCAGCGCCCGGCAAACCGGGCAGCGCCACAAATCCGCACCCTGAGCCGGACGCACCCACTCGGCGCAAAGGCGGCATTGACCCATCGCACGCCATTCGCGGCGCCGGAGACGGGAGCGCCGCCACTCACCGGCCAGCCAGAGAAGCAAAACCGCCCCGGCCAGGACCACCGCATAGAGCAAGGGCAGAAAAGCAAGACCCGTGCGAATCATGGTTTCGCTCCCGTGTTCCCCCAGACGACGCGCAGCATGCCGCGGTATCCCGCTTCGGATGGGGCGAAACGGGAAAGCTGCACCGCGCGGATCGCCGCAGTGTCTAACGCAGGATCGCCGCAACTGCGCACCAGCCAGACGTGACGCGCCTCGCCCGCCGCGTCGAGCACGAGGAATAACTCGGTTGGAAGGCCGGGCGGTTGTGCTGATGCAGCCGCCTTCAGCCGCCCCAAAACATCCGGCGTCACTTCCGGCCCGCCACTCTCGAAACGCGCCGAAACCGGCGCCAACCCGGGCGGCAAAGCAGCGGCTCTCGCCTCGAAACGCGGCTGCACGGCAAGCGGCGGCAGAGCCGGCACCCACACGCCGGGCCATACTTCAGGCGGCACAGGTTCGAGGACTGGCAATGCCGGTTGCAGCGCGCGCAGCGGACGCTCGACGCGCGGCACGGGCAAAATCGAATCACGATAGCGCCCCGGTTGCAGCCATGAGGGGTCGCGCGCCGCGAGCAAAACCGACTCAGCGGCAGAGACAACCGTGACCTTACCGGGCAAGGGGGGCAGGGCCACACCCGGCGCCGGCGCGTTGGCCCGCAGCAAATAAAGGCCCGCCGCATGGAGCACGACGGACAACAGGATCATACCCGGCAGCAGCAGGCGGATCGGATAGCTCGCCGGCCAATGGAAAACATGGAGCAAACGCTCGGCGAGAATCATGGCGGTGTCGGACGCGAGGCAGCCAGGGCAACGTTGAATCCGCGCTCCAAGGCCAGTTCGGTCACCGCCGAAACCAAGGCGAGTGGCGCATCCTCGTCGGCCTTGATCACCACCTGCCGCGAGGCGGTGCGCCGTGCTTCGAGGCGGCCACCCAATTCTCCGGTCTCGATGGCCCGGTCCTCGAAATAAACCGCTGCGCCCGGGCCCCCCGTGACCGAGACAACCAAGGGATCCTGCATGGCCGGAAGAAGAAAACGCGAGGCGGGCAATTCCACCGCGATCCCCGGTTGCATCATGAACGAAGTGGAAAGAAGGATGAAAAACACGAGCAAAAGCACCACGGTCACCGTTCCGGTGAAGACCGGCACCAAACCGCGCACCCGCACCTCCGGTTCCAGCCTCATGCCTCGTCCGCCGGCTCGCCGTCGACAGCGAGGATCTCCGCGGTAGGCAGCGTGCGATTTTTGATCAGGTTGACCATCTCGATACCCGCGCGCTCCATGTCATGGAGCAAATCTTTAACCCGTCCCGAAAGGTAGCCCGTGGCGATCAGCGCCGGAATGGCCACGGCCAGTCCGGCAGCCGCCGAAATAAGGCTTTGGTAGGCTGCACCGGAGACGTCTGCCACCGTGGCATAACCGCCCTGGGTCGACACCAGATAGAACGCCTCAAGCAACCCGAGCACCGTGCCGAGCAACCCCAGCAAAGGAGCGGTGTAAGCCAGACCGGCGAGCAAGGGCAAATGCCGTTCCAGACGCGGTACTTCGAGCTGGCCCGCCTCTTGGACGATGTCACGCAATTCGGATCGCGGACAATCGCGGGCCAAGACCGCACTCAAGGCCACGCGCGCCACCGGCCCCGGCGTCGAGAGGCACTGCTTGCGCGCCTCCTCGTATCGGTCGCCGCGCACCAGGTTGGCCAATCCGCGTAAAAACTCCCCCACCCGGATTTGTGCGCGGTGCAGGTAGACCAGGCGCTCCAGAAACACCGCCACCCCGACCACACTGACCACGAGAATCGCCCACATGGCGGGGCCGCCCTTTTGCATGAGTTCCAACATTCCCTGCATCATTCAAACGGACGCGGTCGGCGGCAATCCCGATCTGCAGTCCGGGACCGCAAAAAAAAGGCCGGAACCCACGATGGGCTCCGGCCTTTCACGAGGAGGAAAGGTTTAATTGGCCACCGTTACCACATTGATCCGGCGTCCGCCGCGGTCAAATTCCACTTTGCCACTCTCCAGGGCAAAGAGGGTGAAATCGCGCCCCAGACCGACATTGCGGCCGGGGAGGAATTTGCGCCCGCGCTGGCGGATGAGAATGTTGCCGGCGAGCACAGCCTGACCGCCGTACTTTTTCACGCCGAGACGTTTGCTGACGCTGTCGCGCCCGTTTTTGACGCTGCCTTGTCCTTTTTTATGGGCCATATGCGTTTAGAGTTGGATTTCGCCGATTTTTACCCGCGTGTGCCTTTGGCGGTGACCCACCGTGCGGTGGTAGCCTTTGCGGCGTTTGAATTTGTAAGAAACGACTTTCGGGGCCTTGCGTTCCTCTTCGATCACTTCGGCCGAGACTTTGGCGCCCTTGAGGAAAGGATCGCCGATCTTCAGGCCGGAATCGTCGGCGGCCAGAAGGACTTCGTCGAAAGAGGTCTTTTTGCCGGCTTCGACGCCGAGCAGTTCGACGTCGATCACGTCGCCTGGTTGCACGCGGAACTGGCGGCCGCCGCTTTGGATGATTGCGTAAGACATAAAGTGGATCCCGAAAGGGTCGGAAAAATTACCGCCCCTGTCCGTGGTTGGCAAGAAGATTTCCGCAGAACGTCCCGGCGGGTCCAACCCCCTTCAACCCCGGATGGAGCAGGCATCGCCAACCCGCGGGGACAGCTCTACTAGATATTGTTTTCCGTTTGCCTCTGGTGCCGCCGCCGGACACCATGCACCCAATGATGAAGTTTGCCCTCTTTCTCGCCCTCCTTGCCCTCGGCGGCTGCGCCACCATCGACCCGCCCCAGGTTGACCCGAAAATCCTCGGGGAATTCTCCAATCGCGGCGTCTCCCCGGCAACTCTCTTGAAGGTGCGCAACGGCCTCCCGCTCACTGTCGGCCAAGTCGCCGAAGCCTCCCGCCAAGGCGTCCCCGGTCCCGGCTTGGTCAGTTACATGCAAAGCACACGCAAAGCCTACAATCTGAGCAATGCGGACATCGCCCAATTGCGCGCGGCGGGTACGCCGGCACCGGTCATCGAGTACATGCGCCGCTCTTACGGCTTCTTCACCAAAGGCCCGAAGGCGACGAACCAGAAGCATCCGTATTTCAGCGACGAGCGCTACAATCTCGAAGCGCCTTTTGCCTACGAACCACCGATCGCAGACACCTTTTTCAATTCGGCTTACGAAGACAACCTCTACAGCCCGTTCTCGTCCGAGTAGAAAGCCCGCCCCCGGCGCGGCGACCCACGGCATCGCCTTCCCCGTCACCCCCATGGCACGGGTGGCCGGCGAGGTCATCCGGTTCGACGTCGAAACCTCGCAGCGCGCGGAAAACATCGACCATGCTTACGTCATCGTCGATGCCGGACTGCAATCGCCCGTCACCCTCTCGCTCAACACCCTGTCCTTCCGCAACCGCGTGGCCGGACACGATCCGCGCATCCGCCTCGGGGTCCTGCGCTGGCGCTGGACACACCTCCCGGCCCGCGGGCTTTATCCACTGGAATTTTTCGACTATGACACCGTTGAGCTGATCGAAAACGTCGAATACCGCATTCTTGAGCGCACCGCGATGGAAGAATACTTCGCCTTGCGCTGCGCCAACTGCCGCCGCATCGAGGCCTGGGGCGTCCCCTACCATCGCGCCCAACCCGGCCTCCACCAAATCCACTCGCGCCGCAGCAGCGCCAGCGTGCCGACCGATCTGCGCGGGCGGGATGGCGCCGTGCGCTTTTATTTCGACGAAGATCAGCGCGTCGAACTCGCCCTGCTCAAATTCACCGGGCAATAAAGGGAAGGACGAAACTCGAGTTTGCAGCTTGAGTCTTGTTGTCGCGGCGGTCAGCCGAGGCTTGACGAGACAGGTCGCCAACGGCGACCAACTGACTTGACCGCCGCAGTCCCTCACTCGAACTCCCACTCCAGTCTCCGCCTTGTCTATTCCCCGTCTGCCCCTGCTCGGACTGGCCCTAGCGGCAACCACCGGCATCCTCGTCGCAGAATACGCTTCTGTCCCGTCCGCTTGGCTCGTCCCCGTGACCATCATTGCGCTGATGGCCGCACTTCTGAGACGAGGTACTCCCGCGTTACTGGTCGCGACGGCATCCGCTTTTGCCCTCGCTCATGCCTGGCAATGGCGGGACACACCCGCACGCTATTGGGCGGAGCAACTCGCCCCGGAATCACGCGAAGTCCGAATTGTCGGTGTCCTCACCGGACAACCCGAAGAGAATCTCCCGGGCGTCTATCGCGCGACCATGCGCGTCGAGCGCTGGAACTTGGAGGGCCGCCGCATTGCCCTCCCGGGCAAGGTGGTCGTCCATTGGTCCACCCCCAACCCCCCGCGCTACGGCGACCGTTGGGCCATCAGCGGTCTCCTCTCCCGCATCGAACCACCACGCAATCCCGCCGGATTCAACGCGGCCGAGTGGTGGGGGCGTCAGGGCGTTTTCCTCGAGTTGCGCGCCGGCCGCGACTCAACCTCCCGCCTGCTCGACCGCGACCAAGGGTCGCGACTGCGTCATGCAGCCCTCGGGGCGCGCGCTTGGATGCTGCACACGCTCGGAGTCGGACTCGCAGACGCCCCGCAAATCCGCGCCCTCATTGCCGGCCTCACCCTCGGGGCACGGGACAGGGAGGCGGACGAATATGCGGACGCTTTCCGCCGCACCGGCACCTACCATTTGTTCAGCGTGAGCGGATTGCATGTCGGTATGGTGGCCCTCTTGCTCTGGCTTTTACTCCGTCCCCTTGGCTTGAGCCGGCGGCATGCGGTGCTCGTCATTATCCCCTCGCTTTTCTTCTACGCCCTGGTCACCGGCGCTTCGCCTCCGAGTATCCGGGCCGCCGTCATGCTCTCGGTCGCCTTTGCCGGTTTCCTCCTCGACCGACCGGTTTCTCCGGCCAACAGCCTCGCGGCAGCAGCCCTGCTCTTGCTCGGCCAGGACACCAACCAGCTTTTTTCGGCCGGATTCCAAATGTCTTTCAGCATTGTCGCAGCCATTTTTTTGCTTTCGCCCCCGCTCCAGGAATTTTTCTCCGCGCGTCTGCGACCCGATCCCTTTCTCCCGCGGAGGCTTTACACCCACCGGCAAAAAATCAGCTCCGACGCCGGCCACGAACTCGCCTCGACCCTCGGCGTTTCCTCCGCGGCATGGCTCGGCAGCTTGCCGCTCACCATCGCCGTCTTCCATCTCCTCCCGCTTCTCGCCATTCCGGCCAACATGCTTTCGGTTCCCCTCGCTTTTGCCATCCTGGCCGTCTCGATGCTCGCCCTCGTCACCGGCGCGGTTTCGCTCTGGCTGGCCGCGGTCTTCAACAATGCTTCGTGGGGACTCGCCACCCTCCTCATTGGTGTCGTCGAGGGCACCGCAGCGTTACCCGGATCCTACCTGCCCTTTCCTCCCGGCTGGATGCAGCCCGCCGCGCAGATCACCGTTTTCGACCTCGGCAACGGAGGGGCGCAACTCGTGCGCACGAGGGAACAGGCCTGGTTGCTCGACACCGGGTCGGAAAGTGATTTCCGCCGCATCATCGAGCCCTCTCTGCGGACCGCGGGCATCACGCGGCTCGATGCCCTCGTTGTCACCCATGGCGATGCCGACCATCTCGGCGGCGCGGTTCTTGCCCTCGAAGCTTCGAAGCCATGGCGTGTTGTCGATTCCGCCCTGCGCGACCGGTCGCGCACGCGAAACAACTTTCATGCCGCCGTTGCCTCCTCCGGACGGGGAAAATCCCTCGCCCTGCCCGGTGACATCGAACGCCTTGGAAAAAGCACAACCATTCGCATTCTCCATCCGCTACCCGGCAAGACCTCCCGTCAAGCCGACGACCAATGCATCGTCGCACGTGTTGATCTTGAAGGCTTCCGCGTCTTGCTCATGTCCGATTCCGGCGCGGCCACCGAGGACGCCCTTGTCCGCCGCGAAGGCGACGAACTGCACAGCGATGTGGTGGTCATGGGGCGCCACGGCGCAGACCTCACCGCGACCGAAGCGTTCCTCCGCGCCGTGCGCCCCGCGGTCATCGTGCTCAGCCGCGCCGACCCCTTCCGCGAAGGCTCGGACGAACCCGCCCTGCGCAACCGACTAACCGCCACGGGCGCGGAAATCTTCGACCAAGAGCAATGCGGCGCCGTCATCCTCACCGCCACCCGCCACGGACTGGAAGTTCGCGGCTACCTCGACCCGCGGCGGACTCTCCTGCCTGTCCGCTGACCCGCTTCCCAACCGTCCAACCGGATTTGCTTGACTCAGCCACGGAGAAGAGGCATCATGCCAAATATTGGGAGTGCATTATGAAAATCATATCATTATTAGATTTCGCGCCGCTCGGAACAACCATGACTGACATCTGGTCCGGCCGCTCAGGGGCTAGCTCGATCAAGACAACGTCGTTCCAGCCCACCTCGGCCTAAGCTTTGGCGTTCCGCCAACGGTCCCCATGCATCTCCTCACTCCCAAACTTTCGGGCCAAGGTAAGAGAATGCGCACTCCTTTTCGATATTCGACTGATTCTCATCGAGCTTTTACTCTGGTCGAGTTGCTGGTCGTCATCGCCATCATCGCTGTTCTAACCGCCTTGGCCGTGCCGGCCGTCGGGGGTGCCTTGGAATCCAGCCAGCGCTCGAAATGCGCCTCCAATATGAAATCCATCGGCGCCGGCATCCACCTCTATGCCGCCGACAACAACGGCAAACTTCCGAGCATCAACTGCCTCAATCCCGACACCACCTGGATCGAGCAACTCCAGCCCTATCTCGGCACCAATTACACCATGGTGCGGGTCTGCCCGGCCGATCCGCGCGCGGCGCAAAAGCTCCGCACGAAGCACGCCACCAGCTACCTGCTCAACGAACGGGTCGAAGCCGACTCCTTTGTTGACGAAAACGGCGAGTTGGTCCCGGGAGAGGCCGTCTTTGACCGTCACGTTCGCATCGCCAATCCCTCCCACGCCATCATCGCGTTCCTCGGCAACACCAACAAAACAGCCACCGGAACCGACCACATCCATTCCGGCCTGATGCGATCGTGGAATGGCCTTCGCCGCGAAATCTGGCCCGACGCATTCGGTGGCGGGTCAGCCGATGGCAGTACCGGTTCCGCCAACTACCTTTTCGCCGACGGACACGTGCAAAACATCGCTGCGGCCACGATGAAGGAACGCGTCGAATCCGGACAAGATATCACCGTGGAATTCTGAGCCATGCCGCGCGCCGTCCTATTTGTCATAGTCTGGGCCCTCACGCTGACCGGCGCAGCGGCTGAGGACGTAAGCGTGCTGGTCAGCAGCGTGGCCGGCGCCAGGGCCCATGATCCGGCGGTCGGCACCGGTTACGTTGTCCTACCCGCGCCCCACGCCGACCTTAACGTCAATTGGAACGCCACCACCCAGACGTTCAGCGGCGGCTTTCGGACAGACTCGGATTCCATCGGCGGTGGGGCGTTCGTCCAATTTGGCCCCGAAGACGCCATCGCCTACCTGCCCGCCACCGGACAACGCGAACGCACCAGCAACGCGTCGCAATACAACTTCCAAGGTGCCCTCGGCGATACCTATTGGGTCTTCCCGTCTAGCCCCACAGCGAGCAACAACGCTTACACCCTCTACCTCGGTCTCACCGCCTACGGTGTCGCCGACGACGGCACCTTCACCGATAACCGCATCCGCTGGACCGTCCATGCCGTGGAAAATCTCACCACGCCAGCAGCCAACGCCTTCTACGGCTACAGCGTTTCCTCCGGCACGGTGAACATGCAACTCACCACCGATCCTGCTTATCCCGCCGCGCAAATGACCCTACTGGCCAACGGTCACACCCACCTCAACCTCCTCTTCAAAGCCACCGGCCTGTATCGCGTCACCCTTCGTGTCCGCGGAACCCTCGCCGCAACCGGGGAGGAAGTCAGCAGCCTCGTGCCTGTCTACTTCGGCATCGAGGAATGGCAAATTCCGTCTGGCACCGTGTCATATACCGCGTGGCGCGACACCGAATTCAACCCGTCCCAAGCCGCCGACCCGCTGGTCAGCGGACCCGAAGCCGACCCCGACCTCGACGGCTTTGACAACCTCGAAGAATTCTCCTTCGGCGGCGATCCGCTGGTGCCCGATGCCGATCTCATCCGCCCGCGCCTGCAACGCGTTGACCATTCTTGGATCCTCATCGTGCGCCAACGCACCAACGCCTCCGGCCTGACCATCACGCCGCAAGCCGCAGCCAACCTGTATGGCGGTGAGTGGCGGGCGGACCTGCTCACCATCGACAATCCACCGCGCAACGTGGCCGAGGGGATCGACGAGTTTTCCTATCTTCTTAATGGCAGTCTGACCAACTGCGCCTTTCTCCGGGTGCGAACGCAGCTCGCTGCACCCTGACTTTCCCTGACGTCACCCGACGGCCGGAAAAAAACCAAAACACAAACGAAAGACAACCAATGAAAAAACTAACAATCAGTTCATTTACACTGCTGGTCCTCGGGTTCGCGCCCGTCGCCCTCGCGCAAACCAATGTCACCTCGGGTCACTGGGACATCGCCGCCCACGAGCACGAAGGATCCATCGAGCTGAGTCTGCATAACCACGACCTCGCCATCGAGGAACCGCTTCAAGGCTCGACCATCACCTACAACTTCGGCACCAACGCCAAAGTCGACGTCACCATCGGCGCCAGCAACCTCGGACTGCTCTGGGTTTCCCCGGCTTCCGAAGAAGACGCCGATACCGCCGGCATGCCCTTCATCGGTTTTAGCGCCGAAGAATTGGTCGCGCCCTTCACCGGCCCGGTCACCTTCACCATGACCGGCTTCAGCTACACCGGATCGGGCACAGGCCACTTCTACATGTTCGAAGGTGAAGACATCTTCTTCAACTCGACCGCCAGTCCGGGTAGTTACGGCTCGTTCAGCGTCAATGTCGGCCAGCACGGCCACGGCGAGTTCGGTTTCAGCCATGCCGGTTTGTATTCGATCACCCTCGCAGCCAGCGGCAACAACGGTGCACCCGTCGGCGGCGAGCCCGCGACCTACTATTTCAACATCGTGCCGGAACCCTCAACTTACGCGCTGCTCGGACTTGGTGCCGGGGTCCTGTCCTTGATTTCCTGGCGCAAACGCGCAAAACAAGGCCGATATCATTCGAGGAGCACGACGTCCGTCGCCGACGATCTGATACAGTAGGCAGGTCGCCGTGACCCGGCAGACAAAGTAGGCTGGCCCGATTCCACGATTCTGGGAAAAACAGCAGCCTGACAGGTTCCGCATTCGAATTCCCCCCGGACTCGATTTGCGCGAAACCAATCAGGCTGCGGGGCGACGGCCCTTATCTTTTAATCCGCCGAGACGGATCTCTTTTCGTAGAGCAGTCAGCGTGCCAACTTCCGACACCGCTCCGTTCCCCGCTGGGCAAAGGCCACCAGAGCACCCTCGCCTGCGCAAAAATCGCCACGGCAAACATCTTCCTTGTCCGCTTCCCGCCATCCATGTTCGTTGTCTGCATGACATCACGCCTCCTCGCCGGCCTGCTCTGGTCCGTGTTGCTGGGCTGGGGCGCCGGCATTCTTAGCGTATCGTCGGTCAACGGCGAGTTTCTGCCCTCCGCCTTATTTTCCCTCACCTTCGCCGACAAATTCATCCATTTCATTGCCTTTGCGTTCGGTGGTTGGTTGGCCGCCGCCGCCCTGCGGTTTTCATTTCCGTCCCTCCCCGTGACCCGGGCCATACTCACGGCCATTGTCTTGGTCGCCGCGTTCGGAGTCGTCGACGAAACCTGGCAAACCTCCACCCCCGGCCGCATGGGGGGTGACCAGTATGACTGGATTGCGGATTTCCTCGGCGGCATCGCCGGCGCATTATTGACCCTTCGGACCCATGCCCGCCTCGAACGTCTCATCACGCGCCCGTGAACTCCGGCGCCAGATCGCCCGTCACGACAAGCTCTACTACGGAGAAGCACAGCCCGAGATCACCGACCGGGAATACGACACTCTGCTCCGCGAGCTGACTGATTTGGAAGCGGCTCATCCGGACCTGAGCACGCCGGATTCCCCCACCCGGCGCGTGGCAGGCAAACCGCTTGAAGGATTCCAGCAGGTCCGCCACCGCGTTCCGATGCAGAGTTTGGACAACACCTATTCACTCGAGGAAGCCGATGAATTCATGGCGCGGGTCGAGCGGTTGCTCCCGGGAATCCCACTTGGTTGGACGATCGAACCGAAAGTCGACGGTGTGGCTCTTTCGCTCACTTACCGGGACGGGCTTCTCAAGCTGGCCGCCACGCGCGGCGACGGTACGACGGGAGACGATGTCACGCAGAACATCCGCACCATCCGTTCCATCCCGCTGAAGCTTGCAGGTGAGGTGCCCGAGTTGATCGAGATTCGCGGGGAGGTCTACTTGCCGAAGAAAAAATTCTCCGCGCTCAACACGGAGCGCGAGAAAGAAGGCGAGGCGCTTTTCGCCAATCCCCGCAATGCCGCGGCCGGCTCGCTCAAACTCCTCGATTCTTCTGTCGTGGCCCGGCGCGGACTCAGCGCCGTCTTCTACGGACTTGGTGCGGTCGAAGGAGGCAAAGCGCCGCAAACGCAGGCCGAGCTTTTGCGCTGGCTGAAGAGTATCGGTCTGCCCGTGGTCCCCAAATTCTGGGAAGCCGACGATGAGGCCGGGGTGCGCAAGGCCATCGCCGCACTGGAAAGTATCCGTCATGACTTCGCCTTCGAGACCGACGGCGCGGTGATCAAGCTCGATGAATTCAAGCGCCGTGATCAGGCCGGAACCACCTCAAAGGCCCCGCGCTGGGCCATGGCTTACAAATACGAGGCCGAACGTGCACGGACGAAACTCAACGGCATTACGGTGCAGGTCGGACGCATGGGCACCCTCACCCCGGTGGCCGAACTTGAGCCCGTGCAGATCGCCGGCAGCCGCGTGGCCCGCGCGACCCTGCACAACGAGGAAGAGATCGCCCGCAAGGACATCCGCATCGGCGATTGGGTCTTCGTCGAAAAAGCCGGCGAAGTGATTCCCGCGGTGGTCGGGGTCGATACCGCGACACGGACGGGCCGGGAAAAAAAATTCCAAATGCCCGACGCCTGCCCTTCGTGTGGAAGCAAGGTATTTCGCGATCCGGAACTTACCGCCGTGCGCTGCCTCAATCCGGACTGCCGCGCCCAAATCCGACGACGCATCGAGCATTTTGCCGCGCGCGGGGCGATGGATATCGAAGGTTTGGGAGAAGCCATGGTCGACCAGTTGGTCACCGCCGGTTTGGTCCGAGCCCTGCCTGACATCTACGCACTCCAAGCCGAAAACGTATCGGCCCTTGAACGCATGGGCGAGAAAAGCACGGCCAATCTTCTCGCCGCAATCGAGCAGAGCAAAGGACAACCGCTCTGGCGCCTTCTTTTCGGCCTCGGCATCATGCACGTCGGCGTCTCCGTCGCGCGCAAGCTCGCCGGAAAATTCCACACCCTCGACCGTCTGGCCGCTGCATCAGTCGAAGAGTTGGAAGGCACCGAAGATGTCGGTTCGGTGGTGGCCAAGGAACTTCACGACTTCTTCCGCCTCGAGCACAACCGGCAACTCATCGAATCACTCCGGCAGCATGGCCTCAACTTCGGCGAACGCGACGAACGCCCCGCGCCCGCCTCGCAGGAACTGGCCGGCGAAATTTGGGTCCTCACCGGCACATTGAGCCGCCCCCGCGACGAAATCGCCGAACTGATCCGCCGCCACGGCGGCACGGTGAGCGGCAGCGTGAGCAAAAAAACAAGCTACGTCCTTGCCG
>CAIZMQ010000068.1 GCA_903934135.1 uncultured Verrucomicrobiota bacterium | reverse complement strand
CCCCCTGCTGCTCGACGCCGCGGCGCGGGCCGGGCTCGCTTTGCAATTCGAACGCATGCGACTCAGCCCGATCGAGGGGCTCGTCCTCGACGGGGTAAGGCTGCGCTCCGAAACGCTTCCCGAAAAACCCGAGGTCGCGGTGGACCGTGCGGCCGTCGCTCTCGACTGGCGGCAACTAATGCGCGGCCAAGTCGAACTGAATTCCCTCGACCTGCGCGGCGCGCAACTTTTCCTCCCCTTGTCGGGCTCGGAAGGCGTGGCCCAAACATTGCGCCTGACCAAAGCGCGGGCCCGGCTGATTCTTTCCGACAGGGTGGTCAGCGTCCCGCTGGCCCGCTTCAATTTGCAGGGCATCAATGTGGTCGCCAGCGGACAGGTTGCGCTGGACGGTCCGGCGGACGATGGCGCCCCGTTAGTCGTTCCTCAAGAATTGGCCCGCATTGTGGAAATCATCGAGGCACTGGATTTCGGGAAAAATCCCCCCGAGCTGCAGTTGGACTTCACCGCCCGCGCCGGCCAACCGGATTCGCTGCAACTGCCGCGCATCCGCCTGGTGGCCTCGGAGGCAACCTTCGGCCAGGTGCGCTTGCGCGACATCCGCTTGGATGCCACCTACGTGGACCGTGTCCTCTCTGTCCAGCGCCTGGCTGCGCGCGATGCCAAACGCGGCAGCTTCGACCTCTCGGGCCAGTGGAACATGGCGACCGGACGCGCGCGGGCCGATTGGAGTTACGCACTCGACCCGGCGCCGTGGCTGGCGGAATGGCGTCCCGATGGGCCGTGGGGCGAATTGTCATTCGCCGCCCCACCGACCGTGCAGGGCAATCTCGAGGTCGAACCGGGCACACCACGCCGCGTGCAAGTGCTGGGCACGGCCGTGGCCGGTGAGTTTTCTTTCCGTGGCGTGAAGTTCGACTCTCTGGCTGGAGGCTTTGCCTGGCGCGATGGCGACCTCTACATCAGCGATGCCGTCATCGGTCTGGGCGGGGGGGAAATCCGTAGCGACTTCATGCTGCGCCCCGGCGATGTGCGCTTGCGCGTCGATTGCCGGGCCGACCCGCTTCCTCTAGCCGCATTGCTCAACGAGCGTGACCGGCAAGGCGTGGCCAAGCTGAATCTCAAATTGACCGACGTACCGTCTGTCCGCTTCGAAGCGCACGGGCCCGAGTTGGATATCGATCAACTCAGCGCCACCGGAAAAATGGAACTCGGGCGCACTTCAATCCACGACTCGCCGATGGAGAACGCCTCGGCGGACCTGTCCTTTGCCGACCGCGCGCTCACCCTCAGCAATATCAGAGTCAAGCGTCCCGAGGGCTCGGGGTCCGGGGCTTTCACCTATGACTTCAAACGCCAGCAGGTACGTCTCGAGGGGATCCGCAGCACGATGAACATTTTCAATGTCCTGCAATGGGCCGATCCCAAAATCGCACCCGAGACCAAGCCCTACCGCTTCAAAGTACCCCCCGAGGTCACGGTTGGCGGCGTCATCGGGCTCAAGGACCCCACGCAGACGCGCCTGTGGGCAAATTTCACCGCGCCAGGAGGGCTCGATTATGACCTGCTCGACCGCACGCTGAATTTCGGCGCGACCAGCGGTTCCCTGGAGTTCACCGGCCGGAAGATCCAAGTTGATGTGCCGTCGGCTCGGCTCTTCGGCGGCTCGGCGCAAATCGCGGCCGAGATCAGCACGGGCCAGCCCGGTGTGCCACAATTGTTGGATGTGGAGCTCAACTCCGTCGACTTCGAGACATTGACCCGCCTTTACTTCGATTACAAAGGTTCAAAGGGCTTGGTCAGCGGACGCTATAAGTTCAGCTTCGTTCCCGGCTCCCCGAAGCTTATGCAGGGCAACGGCAACCTGCTGGTCGAAAATGGCGATGTATTTGCCATTCCGGTCCTCGGCCCGCTCTCCGCGGTCCTCGGGAGCATTGTGCCGGGCACCGGTTATCAGACCGCGCGACGGGCGACTTGTGACTTCCGCGTGGCCGACGGCGAGATCCGCACGGACAACCTCGATGTCACCGGCCAAGGTTTCAGCATGATCGGGCAGGGTTCGCTCTTTTACCTGCGTGACGCCATGGATTTCTCGGTGCGCATCAACGCGCAGGGTGTTCCCGGGCTCCTGCTCTACCCGGTGAGCAAACTGCTCGAATATGTGTCGGACGGAAAACTATCCAATCCGCAATGGCGGCCCAAAGCACTGCCCAAGGGGCCTTCGAAGCCGCAGGAGCAGCCGCCGAAGAAGGACGAAGCCGGGGACCAGTCTGCTACTTGAGGAGCAGGACGGAGCGGGCCCGCTTGATCGCGCGCGTGATGCGGCGGTGCAGGTGGGCCGGCACACCGGTGAGGCGGCGGGGAAGAATTTTGCCGGTTTCGGTGACGAATCGGCGGAGCAGTTCCGGATTTTTGTAATCGATCGCTTCGACCGGGAGGTCGATGCGGCGGCGGGGCATCGGGCGGTTGGCCCGGCGCATGGCAGCGCGGCGTTTGGGTGTCTTGGGTTGCATGTCGGGTTACTTGGTCTCGCGGTGCAGCGTATGGCGGCGCAGATGCGGGTTGTATTTCTTTTTTTCGAGACGGTTGGGTGTGCGCGGGCTCTTTTTGTTGCGCTTGCTCATATAGCGCGAGACGGGCATTCCTTCAGCTTTCGCCTCCGTGCACTCGAGGGTGATGATTTCCTGTGGCATGATATTTGTTACTCCTTATTTTCCGCCGACGGTTCTTCGTCGGCATCATCGCCGCCCTCATCGTCGGTTGAATCAAAAAGACGCGCGACGGGCTGACGGAAACGGCTGTGGCGGTTTTTGCGCTCGATTTCACTCTGGCATTCCACGGTGAATCGCGCAAAGGGCCGGGCCTCGAGGCGGGCTTTGGGAATGGCTTTGCCGCTCATCTCGCAGGTGCCATAGGCGCCTTTGGCGATGCGTTTCAGAGCCTCGTCGATCTCGAAGAGCGCATCCTGCTCCTGGGAGAGGAGGTTGAGCGCGAAGTCACGGTCGTAAGAGTCGCTGCCGGCATCGGCTTGGTGCAAGCCGTGGGCGGAGGCCTCGTGGGCATCGTGGCCGGTGCGTAAATTGTCGCGGGCCACGCCGGTCATGGAATCAAGCAGCGTGTCTTTCAAGGCGAGCAGGCGCAGTTGCTGCTTCTTCATCCACGGATTGAGACGGCGCTCCTTGGAAACAGGTTGCCCGAAGGCCAGCATATCGCGCGTCCCGACCAGCGGAGCTTTGGTCGCTGGCCCCTTCCGGGCTGGGGCTTGAGGAAGGGACTTGGCCGCTTTTTTGGCCGGGGTTTTGGCCGAAAGGGGCTTTTTTTTGGCCGGGGCCGCCTTTTTCTTGGCGGGCACGGACTTGCTTTTAGCCGCCGTTTTTTTGACGGGCTTGGCGGGGGTCTTTTTCTTTTTTGCGACGGCCATGGATTAAATACTTCGATTTGAAAGGGGGCGGGACACTAACGAGCGGCGCAGGGGTGGTGCAAGGCTTTTCGGCTTGGTCAGGAGCCGGGCAATGGCACCGGACGGTCCCCCAGCTTGTCGGTCGTGGCCTCGTCTTGCGGGTCCTCCGCGCCGGGAGTGAAAGGGCGTCCGCCGGCAACCTTGACCGTTCCCCCGGCCTCCTTGACCAGTCTGGGACGCGAACCGGCATCGTTGAAGGCCTGCTGGGCGAGAATCTCGCCACTCAGCCCGAGATGGGTGTAAAGGAACTGCTTGGGCAAGGTGTTTTGCAGGATGTGGATCTGGTTGTCCACGTCGAGCAAGACCTCGGGGCGGCCGAAGGTGAGGAATTGACCGAGCTGATGGGTGGCATAGACGCGCCCGTGCTCACGATTTTCAATCCGCACGTACAGCCGCGTGCTGCGTGAGAGCTTGTGCGAGAGCAGTGTGATGGTGCGCAGGTCGTGTTCGCCACCATTTCCCGGTATACCGACCACCTCCTGCCAAATCGGCCGGCCGTCGGTGATTTCCACAGCCAAAGGAGGAGAGCTGAAATACCGGGCAAAATCCGCCACATAAACCGATGCTTTCACCCGGTAGAGCCCGAATTCATGCAGCGGGAAAAGCGGGGTGAGATTGACCGAGCGCGTCAGCTTCTCCCCCGGTCCGACCGCGGCGGCGGCGAGTGCGTAGTCAGCATTGATCGGCGGAATGATCCGTCCATCCGCCGATTCGATATTGAAGCCGAACCAGCGGTGGTGATCGGAATTTTCCAGGAGCAACGGCCGGCCGCTGAGGTTGTTGATCGTCACGGTGGCGATGAGCGGCTCATACATCACGTAGAGCTTGCGCTTGAACGCAATATCTACTCTCACCTGCGCCGCGGCCTGCTCGACGGCACCGGCCGACAACAGAATGCCGGCGACCAGGACTATCCAAGCTGGAAAATTGCGGCTCATTGCGGTGGTGTGTCGGACACGGTTCGGAAACCCAGTGTATCCTGCGGTTGCAGAGGGTCCAGCACCGCGCGACGGCGGGTGAGTTGGTGCTCGGGGTTTCCCCAGTTTCCCCCCCGGATGACCGGAACCTCCCCGCCCATCCCGTCTTCGTGGGGTGCCATCGTGGCAGTCCATTCGGAGACATTGCCGGCCATGCCGCGCACCCCGTAGGGACCGGCGTCGCCTGGCGGCAGATTGACCGGGGACCAACGCTTGTATCCGTCAAGGTCACCGCCTTTTTTGGGATCGGGATCGAAATCGTGACCGCTGCTCACCCGAGCCGGATCCTCCTCGTTGCCCCAAGGATACGTGCGGCCGTCTGCCCCGCGCGCCGCTTTTTCCCACTCCTGCTCGGTCGGCAAACGCCGTCCTTTCCACTTGGCATAAGCGTAGGCGTCGTACCAATCGACATTGAAGACTGGCGAGTTGATATCGAGCGCGGCGTCCTTGTATTTCTTCCACCGCACCGCGCGTGTGTAGTAGCCGGGCATCGGAGGGTCGAGTTGGTTGATATCCGCCCAGTCCAACGGCGTATGGTCTTTGCCTTGGGGCATGTCGGGATGCGCGAATTGCGCCGCCTCGCCCGGGTTCGCTTCGAGGTAGTCGAGGAATTCTTTGTAGTCCGCAATGCTCACTTCATGCTCGTCGATCCAGAAAGCCGGGAGACTGACCTTCTCGCCGTCACCGTAAACAAATTCACCGGCCGGGACCTCGACCAGGCGCGACACAATGGCGGACGTGCCTCCGCCGAGGAATTTCCAGAGCGCCAAGGATCCGACCGCCAGGAGCACGCAAGAAAGGGCCGCCGTGACGAGCAGACGCTTTTTTTGCTGCTCCCGCGCCTGATCGAGCAATTGACGGGATTTTTCCGCGCGCGCGGTGAGTCGTTCCGCGTCCTTCGGCACCACGGCCGGCTTGGCCGCTGCCACCAGAGGCAAAGCGGCCGCCCATCCCTGCTCTGCGTTGGCTGCCAATGCGGACGCCGCCCGCGCCGCCGGGCCATCCGCTGCCGACAGGGCCGCCACCGTCGCGGCCATGGTCCGCACCTCGGCCGGTTCATTGGTTTCCTCGGGGGCGCTTTGTGCCACGTTGGACAAGCGGGGCCGCATGGCGGCATCAAGCACGACGTCGGACGGCGTGATGGCCCGCCGCGACAAGCCTTGCTCTTTGAAATACCCGGACACCTCCGCCGTCGTGCGCAGCGCATTGAGCAAAACCCGGTCGTCCAGTGTCTGGGCCGCTTCAGCATAAGCGGCCAGCGTGTGGCCCGGCACGTGATCGGAGGTGTAAAAACTGTGCCCGTTCACCTCCCCCGCTTCGTGGACCGCAAGCAGATACGGGTGAGTGACTGCGGCTTTGGCGCGCGCATCGGCCAAAAATTCCGCGATAGCCTCCTGCGGCAGGGCCGGATGGTTGACCAGCAGGTGAAGCACGACATGGCGCGACATGCCCTGCTGCCAAGCGAGGTAATCGCAAACCGCGCCGTGCCGCCCCGCAACCTCCTGCAAGTAATAGGAGCCGAGGGTTGCCCCGACAGCCGGGTAAGCTTGGGAGGCGGACGCCGGCGCGGCAGTTAGCCCCACCGCCGCGGTCAAATCTTCCACCATGATCGGCTTGGCTAGCACCGTTGCCCCGGCCAACCGACCGGCGTACGCGGAAAGATCGTAGCCACTGACAAAAACCGTGCGCATGGCCGGAAACTCCTTGGCCAGAATTTCGTGCAGGCGCAAACCATCCATCGGCGCCATGACCACATCGGTGACCAAGACATCCGGGCCCCCCCAAGCCCGCGCTTCCTTCAAGGCATCGCCCCCGACCGCGGCAATGCGCACCTCGCAAGCCCCGACCGCCTCGAGCAATGTCTTCCAAGCTTCAAGAACCTGGGCCTCGTCATCGACGAGAAGAATTTTCATCACGGTGCGACATCATCGCCCGCAGCGCCGGAGTCGGGCAACTCGCTCAGCGGTGGGGGGAACAATTCCTGCAGGTCTACCGGGTCAGCCCTCGTCTCCTGCAGTTGCCCGCGGTGGTAAATGTTAATCATGTAGCCGTAATACTGCGACGGCGGACCACCATCGGCACCAATGCGGGGCACCTCGTATTTGACCTCGAGGATTTCTATCCCTTCGTCCTTCCAGTCCACCGGCGTGGTGAACCACATCGATTGCACGCGGCTCGTGGTTGGAACGGGTTCGCCGTCCTGCATTTCATAAAAAGTCACATTGATCCGCACATCGCGGCCGTCGATCGTTTCACCGGGACGCGCTT
The DNA here is from genome assembly GCA_903934135.1 of uncultured Verrucomicrobiota bacterium. Taxonomy (GTDB): domain Bacteria; phylum Verrucomicrobiota; class Verrucomicrobiia; order Chthoniobacterales; family JACTMZ01; genus JACTMZ01. The sequence goes on along the minus strand of CAIZMQ010000068.1, from coordinate 11,433 downwards.
TGACCGCCAAGCGCAAATCTTTCGTCGACTTGTCCGCCGCTTCCTTGACCGTGAGATCGACCACTCCGAGCGTGGAGCCCGGTTGCAACCCGACCTGATCGCGCAATGCGCTGCCGCCCGAGGCCTGCCCTTCCGGCCGCAGGAGACGCAGGCGGATCTCCGCTACCTCGAGGAATCGTCCCGCGTCCGGACCGAGGTCGAGCACACTCTTCCAGGCCCCTTGGGCCAGTTCGATTTGCCCGAGTTTTTCATGCAGACTGGCCAACCGCGAAAGCACGTCCGGGTTGCGCGGCTGCAAGCTGGCCGCCTCTTCGAGGGGAACCAGCGCGGCATCCGGCGACGGCCCCTGCTCGAGCGTTTCCACCTCGCGCATCAACTCCTCGAGACGCACTTTTTGTGCAGCCATCTCGGCCGTTTCGGCGGGCGGAGCGGGGCTCGCTTCGGGCTCGGCGGGCACGGGGGTTGGTAGCGGTGCGACCACCACCGCTTCCGGACGAACAACGGCAAAGCCCGGCCCGAAATAAACCAGAATGGCCACCAACTGCACCACTGCCGCCGCGCCAAGAAGGCTGGCCGCCACCACAAATGTCGTGCCCACGGGGGTTTTCATCGATCCGCAAGCATGCCGATTGGCCACCCTGCAAGTCAACGACCGTCAGTCCCCGCCCCTCAAGGCCCCACCACCGCGAACGAACGGGCCGGGCCGCGCGAGAGCAAAACAATGGCCCGCTCGCCCGGGGTCAGAGCGGCCACCGCGGCCGCAAAGTCGTCCTCCGTGGCCACCGCCGTGTCATTGACCTGTTCGATCGCGTCGCCCGGTTGCAAAACGCCCTCCGCCGCCGACCCCGGCAACACCGACTGCACGATCACCCCGTCAAGATTCCCCGGCAGGTCGAAACGCCGGATCAGGGCCGGCGTAACACCCGTCACGGCCACTCCGGCCAGTGCGCTTTGACCGGCCGCGGCAGGTGGCTGCGCAGGAAGCGGCTGCGGCACCACGCCTCCGGCCGGTGGAGCGGGCAACGCCGTGCGTCCCGAACGCGGTTCCTCGGCCAAGCGGACCTGCAAGGAAACCTTTTTACCGTCGCGCAGCAATTCGACATCCAGCGGCTCGCCGATCTTGGATTGTGCCACCCGCCGTCGCAATTCACCGAAGTCGCGGATCTCGCGACCGTTGAACTTGAGGATGAGGTCGCCCGGCCGGATACCTGCCTGGGCCGCCGGCGAATCCGGACCCACCGCATCGACCAGTGCGCCGCGCACGTCGGCCAGACCGAAGCGCGAAGCTGAAATGTCGTCCAGAGGGCGCAAGACCACGCCAAGCACGGGACGCGCCGCGCCGCCTGGACGCAGAATGTCGTCCACCACGCGGCGGACGGCGTTCGACGGGATGGCAAAGCCGATGCCCTGGCTGCCGCCCGATTGCGAGAAAATGAAGTTGTTGATGCCGACAATCTCGCCTCGGATGTTGACCAGAGGGCCTCCGGAGTTGCCGGGATTGATCGGAGCATCGGTCTGGAAAAATTCTTTGTCCGTTTCGCTGGCAAACAGCCTCTCGCGGGCACTAATGATGCCTTGGGTGATGGTCTCCTGCAGACCGAAGGGATTTCCCACGGCGAATACCAACTGCCCGGCACGCACCTCCTCCGAATCGGCAAAAGCCAGCGGACGCAGATGCTCGGCTTCGATTTTCATCACCGCGATGTCGAGCGTCTCGTCATAGCCGAGCAATTCGGTGGGGAGACGCCGCCCGTCGCTCAAGGTGGCCACAACCTCGCTGGCCCCTTCGATCACATGGAGATTGGTCACCACATGACCCTCCTTGGAAATGATCGCGCCCGAGCCTTGCGGAAATGTCTCCGGGGGCATCTGGCGGCGCATACCGAACAACTGGCGTAAAAATTCCTCGCGCGGGTCCGCCATCCCGCCGCGCCGCGCCGTGATGCTCACCACGGAGGGAATAACCGCCTCGGCCAGTCGCCCGAATTCCGCGTCCAAGGCGGCCAACCCCGGCAAAGAACCCGCGCCGAGCGCAGGTTGCACCGCCGGCAGCGCATGCGGGGCCGATGGGGCCGCGGTCCGACTCGCCAGCTCGAACTGTCCGCTCTTCCAAGCATACAGCCCAGCCAGGGCCAAAGTAATGACCAGCACGAAGACAAGGAACTGAAGGAAACTTTTCACGTGAGCCTCAATTCTGCCTCAAGCCGCCCCGCGGCGCAACGCGTCCGCGTGCAGCCAGTCCCACAGGCGGTCGACCGAGGCCTGCACCCGCCCGCGCGCCGCGGCCACTTCCTCCGCCGTCATCTTCTGCCCCGGGGGCTTCTCCACGCCGAAAATGTAATATTTGATCTTCGGCTCGGTGCCGCTCGGACGCACCGCACAACACCTTCCGTCGGCCAGCGTGAAGATGATCATCCCCTCGGCCGGGATGCGCTCACCCTCCGTGTCGTGAATCGTATCGACCGCGAAATCTTCCATTTTCACCACCGCCGCGCCGTCCATTTCTTCCGGAGGATTCCCGGCGTAGGACGCGGCCAACTTCGCGATTTGCGCCGCGCCTTCCGCCCCTTCGAAAACGAGCGACTCCCCGCGCTCGAGGTAGACCCCGAGGGTGGCGAAAATCTCATCCAGATACTCCACCGCGGTCATCCCCCGGGAGCGGGCATAAGCCGCCACCTCGGCAAAACCGGCCACCGCCGCATTGGCATCCTTATCGCGCGCGAAATCCGAAAGTGTGTAGCCGTAACTCTCCTCACCGCCCATGACCAGGAGCGAGGAGTGCGCCAAGCGCAGTTGCCGCGTCTCCGCCTCGGAGAGGCGACGGTAATCTTCGCGCAACCCCTCGGGGATCGCCTCCTCGTATTGGCGCAGCTTGGCCGCATTGTATTTGAACCCGGTCAAAGTCTCCACGCAGCGCAAACCAAAGTGCTCCGCCACCGCCTTCTGCAGGTCGGTTGTCACGAAAGTCTTGATGATCACACCGCGTGACTTGTTCGTATCGTCGAGAATACCTAATTCGAACATCCGCGAGGCACGATAGTAGGCGAGCATCGACCCGATCTGGTTGCCGGTCAGCAACTCCATCCGCCCCGCGCGGTTGCGCACCGCCACGCCCATGCGGTCGTCGTCGGGGTCGGTGGCCATGACCAAATCCGCCCCGATTTTGTCGGCCAGTTGCAGCGCCATGGTCAAGGCCTCGGCGTATTCCGGATTGGGCGACTTGACGGTGGGAAAACGGCTGTCCGGCACAATCTGCTCCGGCACCGCGGTCGCGTCGAAGCCGAGACGCTGCAGCAAAGGCAGGATGATCGATGCCCCCACGCCGTGCAGGGGCGAGTAGACAATCTTGAGCCCCTTCTCGCGCGCCACCAGCGCCGGATCCAGCACCACGCGCTCCAAACGATCGAGATAAGCCTCGTCCATCTCCGCGCCGAGGGTCACGCGCCGGCCCTGTTCGCCCGGCGGCAGCGGTTCGTAGTGCGGGCTCTGCACCGCGTTGACCATGGCAATGATCCCCGAGGCATGCGGTTCAACCACCTGGCCGCCGTCGTTGAAATAAACTTTGTACCCGTTGTAAGCGGGCGGGTTGTGGCTGGCCGTGAGGTTGATCCCGGCCGTGGCATCGGTCTGGCGCACGGCGAAGCTCAGCTCGGGCGTCGGGCGCGGTTCGGCAAAAACCAGCGCATCGCAGCCGAGTTCGGTGATGACTTTGGCCGCCAGGTCGGCGAATTCCCGGGAAAAGTAGCGCGTGTCGTAGCTGATGCAGATCCGCGGCCGAGACGGCAACTTTTCACGCCGGGCCCACTCCTTGACGTAGGCCACCAACCCCTGCGTGGCCCGGCTCACATTGCGATCATTCATCGCGTTGGTCCCCGTGCAGGGAAATTGCGGCCGGTCCATGGCCTGCGGCGTGCCGCGCTCGGCGGCCGTCACGACCGTGCCGATCGTCTTACCCCGCAACCCGCCGGTCCCGAACGCCAAGGTGCGGAAGAACCGGTTGTTCAGCTCCTCCCAGTTTCCCGAGGAAGCCAATTCGGCGATACTCGACCGCTCGTAGCTTTCCGGGTGCGCGGCGAGCAACGATTCGATGTTTTCCAGCGAGGACCCGAGCAACCCGTGCCGCAGCCCCTCTTGCAACAAAGCCGGAAGATTTTCCATAGACCTGCCAATATACGGGATACGCCCCACCACTGGAAAGTCCCACCGTTGCGGCCGGAACGCCGCCCGCCTAAAGTCCCGTCATGGATCTGGCCGCATGGAGTGTGAAAAACCGCGTCGCGGTCAATATTTTCACCCTCGTGGTCATCTTCGCCGGCTACTACGCGGCCTTCAGCGAATTGCAGCGCGACCTCTTCCCCGACGTCACGACCAACTTTATCCTCGTCACCACGCTGGACGCCACCACCGCCGCGCCGGAGGACATCGAGCGCACCATCACGGTGCCCATCGAGGAGGAACTGGCCAGTGTCAAAGGCCTCGCCAAGGTCCGCTCCATTTCGCAGGACAATTTCTCGAACATCTTCGTCGAAGTCGACCCCGCCATCAATGACATCCAACCCGTGCTCAACGACGTCCGCCAAGCCGTCGACAAAGCCCGCGCCGAACTCCCCCGGTCAGCCGAACCCTCCGTCGTCGAGGAATTCGATATTCCCCTGCCCCTCGTCACCTTCACTGTTTCCTATCCGCCCGGTTTCGATCTGCGGAAAATCCGTCCCATCCTCGACGACATCGAGCGCAAACTGAAGCTCGTCCCCGGCGTCTCCAAAGTCCTCGTCGACGGCCTCGAGCGCCGTGAAGTCTGGGTTGAAGTCGATCCCTACCGCTTGCGCCTCGCGGGATTGTCGCTCACCGAGGTGATGGATGCCGTCGCGGCGAAAAATATCAATGTCGTAGGCGGCCGCCTCGACGCCGCCGGCGGCCAGCGTGTTGTCCGTCTGCTCGGGGAAATCACCGCCGCCGAACAACTCGAAGACTTGCCCCTTGGACGCAGCTCCGACGGCCGCACGGTCAAAATCCGCGACATCGCCTCGGTCAAAGAAACCTCGGAAAAGCCCCAGTCCTACGGCCGCGTCAATATGCGCCCCGCCGTCACTTTCACCGTGGTGAAAAAGCGCGGCACCGACGTCATCGAAACCGTGCGCAAAGCGCGCCAGATTTTCGCCGCGGAAGCCGCCGTCCTCCCGCCATCGGTCGAGACGCAGGTCATCGGCGACACCACCAAATACATCAACACCCGCATCGAAACAGTGACCACGAACGGCATCCAATCGCTCATCCTCGTCACCGCTATTCTGCTCCTTTTTCTCGACTGGCGAGTCGCGCTGATGGTCGCATTCGGCATCCCCTTTTCCTTCGCCGGTACCTTTCTCGTCCTCTACCTCGGAGGATTTTCGATCAATATGCTTTCTCTCTTTGGCATGATCATGGCCCTCGGCATGGTGGTCGACGACGCCATCGTCACGTCAGAAAACGCTTTCCGCCACTACAGTGCCGGCGAATCCGCAGCCTCGGCCGCCGTGCGCGGAGCGCGGGAAGTCATGTGGCCGGTCTTCGGCAGCGTCAGCACCACCGTCGCCGCATTCCTACCCCTCATTTGGGGAGAGGGCATCATCGGCAAGTTCCTCGCCATCGTTCCCGTGGTGGTCATCGCCACGCTTTGCTTCTCCCTGCTTCAGGCCTTCCTTGTTCTGCCCTCGCATCTGGCCGACTTCCTCCGCCCGGTGCGTTCCGTGGCCGACCGTCGCGCGGCCATGGCCAAGGATCCCGCGCGCGGACTTCGCCGCCTGCGCCGCGAGGCCGGGCTTTCCTACGAAGAACTGCGCGAGGCCGTCGATCGAGTGCTCTCCCGCACCATCGAAATCTACGCCCATCTCCTCAACCTCGCCCTCCGCGCACGCTATGCCGTGGTCGGCGTCTTCGTGGCCGCCCTGCTCTTCGTCGGCGGTCTGGTCTACGCCGGCGTCGTGCCGTTCCGGCTCTTTGCCACCGATTTCTCCGACGCGATCAACGTCAAACTCGAACTCCCCGCCGACTATACGCTCGACCAGACCGCGGATGTCGCCGCGCGCGTCGAGCAGGCCATCATCGACACCCTGCCGGCTACCGACCTGGTCGCCGTTCTCACCCGCATCGGGGTGATGTTCGACTCGGACAACGAATTTCTCGAATACGGAACCAACCTTGTCACCATAATCGTGGATCTCGACGAGCAAAGCCCCGCCTGCCGCAAACCCTCGGTCATCGAGCGCGATCTGCGTAACATGCTTGTCGCCTTCCCGGAGCTGGTCACCGGCATCGCCAAAAAAGAGGAAAGCGGACCGCCCGTCGGGCGTGCGCTGAACATCGAAATCCGCGGCACCGACCTCGACGCCCTCAAAGCCGCCGCGGCCGACGTCGAGCAGCGGCTCGCGCAGGTTCCCGGGCTGATCAACACCGGAAATGACTTCCCGCGCGGCAAAACCGAGTACCGTCTCCGCCTCGACGAAGACCGCGCTTCGCGCGCCGGCCTCGACGCCACCCAGGTCGGACGCACCCTCCTCGGCGCCTTCCGCGGCCTCGAAGCTTCGCGCCTGCGCTGGGGCAACGACGAGGTCATCGTCCGCGTTAAAATGGACGAACGGTTCAGTCAGGACCCCGATCTCATCGGCAACCTTTTGGTCAAAGGCCCGCAAGGTGCCGTCGATGTCGCCAGCCTCGCCACGGTGGAGCGGGTCAGCGGTGTCTCCCGGATCAAGCGCACCAATCAGGAGCGCGTCATCATCGTCTCGGCCGACATCGATCCGCGCGAGACCACCTCGAACGAGGTCAACCAGATCTTCTCCGCGATGGTCCCCGAGTTGCTCGCGGCCCATCCCGGCGCAGGCATCCAACTGACCGGAGAAAGCGAAGACACCGAACGCAGCCTCGCCGCGATGAAGTTCGCTTCCTTCGTGGCCATCTTCCTCATCTACGCCCTCCTTGCCACCATCACCAACTCGTTCCTCCAGCCGATTGTCATCATGGCCGTCATTCCCTTCGGCATCGTCGGCGTGGTCCTCGGCCTCCTCTTCACTGGCCAACCCATGGGTCTGATGTCGATTATGGGAACCATTGCCCTCGCGGGCATCGTGGTGAACAACTCCATCGTCTTCGTCGACTTTATCAACGCCTACCGCCAAAACCGTGACACCGCCAACCCCCGCGTGCGCTGGCACTCGATCATTGCCAGCGGATGCACGCGTTTCCGCCCCATTTTCCTCACCACCATCACCACGGTGGTCGGCCTCTTCAGCCTTGCCTTTCTAAGCACCGGCCAAGAGCAGTTCCTCGCCCCCATGGCCCAGGCCATCATTTGGGGCCTCACCTTCGCCACGCTGATCACCCTTGTCCTCATCCCCGCTCTCTACGCCATCCTCGACGACCTCAACCTTGCCACCGCCCGTCGCCAACAAAATTCCGCCTCCCCCACCCGCCAAGCGAACTTTCCCTCGCCCGCCTGATCATCTATGGTCTCGGGGATGAAATTTTCCTCCCGCGCCCTGATCCCGGCCCTCCTTCTCGCCGTTGCCCCGGCCTTCGCGCAGGACGCCCCGCAGCAGGCCCTCGAAGCAGCCAACGCGGTCTACACCAACGGCGATTACCCCGCCGCCGCCGAAGCTTACGAGGCTCTCCTCCGCGACTACCCCACCTCGACCATTGTCCCCAACGCCCAAGTTCAACTCGCCTTTTCCTATTATCTCACCGGGGAAAACCAAAAGAGCCTCGATATCCTCGGAAAATTTCTCACCGGTCCGCCGGCCGGAGCGGAATTGAGTGAACTTGCGGCCTTTCTCGAACCGCAGGCTCGTTCCGGATTGGCCGCCTCGCTCAAAGCGGACGACCCGGCGCGCAAAACCAACTACAAGGAAGCGGTCAAAAAATTCGCCGCCTTCATCGAAAAATATCCTCAATCCTCCGAGGTGGAATCCGCCTTCTACGGCAGCGCCATCGCCTCGTTTCAAGTCGGCGACTACCCCGCAGCCCAGACCGCGCTCGAAACCAACCTCAAACGCTTCCCCAACAGCCCGGGGATCCTCGACAGCCAGAACCTCCTCGCGCTCATTTTCGCCACCGAGGCCAGCAAAATGCTCGGGGCGGAAGGCGCCGACCAACAGGCCGCTTTCGCCCTCTACACCAAGTCGGCCGGACTCCTCCGCGCCATCATCGAGAAAAAAACCGACCTCGCCCTGGTCAACGCCGCGCAATTCCAACTCGGCGAAATCCTCCTCAACGAAGCGGCCTTCGCCCCCGCCGATCGCAAGCCCGCCCTGCTCGAGCAGGCCCGCAACGCCTTCCGCGGCGTCTTGCCCAAGGAAACCATCGTCGCCCTCCAGCAGAAAAAAATCGACGGCATCCCCGCCCTGCGCCGCGCCGCCCTCGCCGCGCGCAACACCGCGGAACTCAAACGCATCGACCGCCAGGCCGAGCGCGACCGCCGCAAACTCGCCGAATTGCAGTCCCGCCCCGACCAAACCGTCACCGCCTTGCAAAAAATCGGCGAGAGCTACTTTCAGGCCGGACAATACGACGAGTCGCGCGTCGTCCTCGCCCACATCGAAACGCTCCTGACCGACGACGAGGACAAAAAGCGCAACCTCTACTTCCTCGCCATGACCTACGCGGTGCAGAACGCCGCCGATCCCGCCGTGACCCGCTACGACGCTTTCCAGCGCGCGCACAAAGGTGATCCGATCGCCGCCAACCTCCCCATCGCCCTCGGTAACCTCTTCCTTGCCCATCCGGACCCGGCCGCCCGCAATCCGGAGAAAGCCGCACAATATTTCCGGGAGGCGGCCGAGATTTATCCGAAAAGCCCGCTCCTCGGACTCTCCGTGGTCAATGAAGCCACCGCGCGCGCCCAGCAGGGCGATTTCGACGGCGCCTTGAAAACCTACCGCGACTTCCTCGCCACCAATCCTCCGCCCGAAGTCGGCGCCGTGGCCCAACTCGGCATCGGCAATGTCTTCAAAGAACAGGGCAAATGGGATGACGCCATCGCCGCCTACCAGGAACTCGTGGCCAAATTCCCCCAAGCCACGCAGGTCGAGGAAGCCGAATTTTGGGTCGCGGTCGGCACCCAGCAGAAGGGCGACAACGCAGGATCCCTCCCCCTCATCGGCGCCTTCGTGCTGAAATACCCCCAGACCCAGCTCACCCCCAGTGCCATGTATTCCGCCGCCGCGGCCAAACTGGCCCTCGGACGCAATGACGAGGCCGTGGCCAGCATGGCCGAGATCGCGGAAAAATTCCCGCAGAGCCAGCCCGCGCCTTTCACTTACTTCCAACGCGCCCAGTTGGCCGGCGCCGCGCAGAATGCGGACGAGGTCATCCGCCTCATGACCGAATTCACGGCGAAGTATCCGGAGGACGACAAAGTTTTCTTTGCCTTCGACAGCATCGGACAAAGCGAAAGCAACCGCGGCAACATCGAAGCTGCTGTCGCCGCCTACCAATCCTTTGTCGGGAAATACGCCGCCGACCCGAAGGCCCCCGAGGCCATGCTCAAAATCGCTGACCTCCACCGCGCCGCCGCGGAAAAACTCGGACGCTATGGCGCACTCACCCCGGACGAGCAGGAACAATGGAAAGCGTCCATCGCCGCTTCGATTGCCGCGACCGAAAAAATGACCGCCACCTATCCGGACAGTGCACAACTCAGCCTTGGCCTCCGCTCGTTGCTCGCAGCCAAACGGGCCGAGGTCTCCGCCGAACTCCTTGATGCCACCGGCGTGGAGAAATACTTCGAAGACTTGGCTGCTTCCGCGCAGGGCGGTGCCAAGAGCAAAATCCTCTTCGCCCGGGCCGCCTTCATCAACGAGGCCGACCCGCCCCGCGCGCTGGAGGAAATGAACAAAGCCTACGACCCATCGCTGGTCTACGCACCGACGGATCTCGACCTCTACGGTCTCGCCCTGCTCGAGAACGGCAAAGCCGACCAAGCCAAAGCCGTCTTCGAAAAAATTGCCGCCGATTCCCCGAATCCCGCCGGACAGGAACCCGGCCAAGCCACGCCCGCCATCCAGGAAGCGCAAGCCATCTCGCTTTTCGGTCTCGGACGCCTCGCGCAAGAACACGGCGATGTGGCTGGAGCCGGCGCGCTCTTCGAAAAATTGAAGGCCCTCTACCCGTGGTCCCCCAAGGTGCTCGAAGCCAACTACGGCATCGCGGCGTCCCTGCGCGAGCAGGGCAAAAGCGACGAAGCCATCGCCCTGCTCACCCAGATCATCCGCGCGCCGAATGCCCCGACCGATCTGCGCGCCGAAGCCATGCTCCTCGGCGGCTTCATCCAAAAGGACAAGGGCGAGCGCGACGCCGCCATCGACTACTTCATCAAGATTTCCGCCTTCTACGAGGGCGTGCCCGAGACCGCCGCCACCGGCCTTTGGGAAGGCGGACAACTCCTCGAGTTGCAAGTCACCGAATTGCAAGCAAGCGCCCCCGAAAAAGCGACCAAGCAAAAAGCCCAAGTCGTCCGCGCCTACAAAGAACTGGCCGAAAAATTCCCCGAATCCGAATTCGCCCCCAAAGCCAAGGAACGCCTCTCCGCTCTCGGCGCCCCGTGACGAAAAAGACCCGTCACGCCTCACCCGCCACTCGCCACGCTCGCGCCAGCGAGCTGCTCCGCATCCTCCGCACGACTTACCCCGACGCCCATTGCGAGTTGGACCACCACGGCGCGTTCCAACTCCTCGTTGCCACCATTCTGTCCGCGCAGTGCACCGACGTGCGCGTCAACATGGTGACGCCCGCGCTCTTCGAAAAATACCCGGACGCCAGAGCGCTTTCCTCCGCAAAGCAGGAGGATGTCGAAGACCTCGTCCGCTCCACCGGCTTCTTCCGCAACAAGGCCAAGAACCTCATTGCCGCCGCGAAAGCCCTCGTCCGGGAACATGATAGCGAAGTTCCGATAGATCTCGACGCCCTCACCAACCTCCCCGGCGTCGGACGCAAAACCGCCAACGTCGTCCTCGGCAACGCCTACGGCATCGAAGCCGGCGTCGTCGTCGACACCCACGTCGCGCGCCTGAGCAAACGCCTCGGGCTGACCAAACACACCGACCCGGTCAAAATCGAGAAAGACCTCATCAAACAAATCCCGCAAAACGCCTGGACCCTCTGGAGCCATCTTCTCATCTGGCACGGACGCCGCCGCTGCCCGGCTCGCAAACCCGACTGCACGCATTGCGAAGTGCGCGGCTTGTGTCCGTCTGCGGACGGCCCCGCCACACGGCCGAAACTCAAACTTTCCGCCGGGCAAGCACGGCAAGCGAAACCAGCGACGCGGCCAGCATAAGCGTGATCAAAGACGCGGCGAAGAGCTTGGGCTCTCCCGCCGCGTAAGCCATCCACCCGGCGACCGAACGCCAGGCAAAAGCGGCAACGAGGAGCAGAGTGCTGACCCATGCGGCGACTTTG
>CAIZMQ010000067.1 GCA_903934135.1 uncultured Verrucomicrobiota bacterium | reverse complement strand
TCAACCTGTGCCTGCCCCTCACCACGCCACGTGAAGCGCCTCAAGCCCGTTCATGCCCCGGGGACGCAACCGATGGCAGCCTCAAATCGGCTGTCACGTCCTACCCCAGCCCAGCCGCCCGGATGCGCTGGGCCGCTTGGCCCCGCGTGAGATTTTCACTTCCACCCGATAGGTTACGCGCACCAGCAGATCACCGCGGCCGCCGCGCGGCTTGGGCAGGCCTTCGCCCGGAACTCGGAGCACCGCACCGCGGGTGACACCGGCCGGAATGGTCACCCGGACCATACGTCCATTCGCACCGGGGATCGTCTCGCTGCCGCCGCTGGCCGCCCGCGTGGCGCTGATCCGCAAGTCGGTGCGCAAGTCTGATCCGCGCGCCCGGAAGCGGGCGCCGGGCAGGACGCGCAAACGCACCACGACGCAGCTGCCGGAGAATTCCTCCACGCGGGGCAGACGGAATTTGGTGCCCGGGGCCGTGTCGGGCGGAACCTCGAGTTCATAGCTTTCGGCGCCTTGCGGGTTGGCCGGATCGTTGACCCGGATAGTCAGACTGGTCCCTCGGAAAAAATCTTCGACCCGCAGCATCACATCTTGGGCGATATCCCGGTGCTTCCCACCCTGCACCGTTGCGCCGGCGGGGTTCTCGCCGTCCAGCTCGCGATCGTACTCTGCACGACGGACGGGATCGCTCAGCGCGGCGTGCGCGGTATTGAGTGCCTGGGCACACCTTGTGGCCTCGGGCGCGGTGTGGTTGACGTCCGGATGATGCTCTTTGACCAACCGGCGGTAAGCCGCGCGGATTTGTGCCGTGGTGCAACGCCGGCCGAGGCCGAGCGTGTCATAGTGATTCTGGGCGCTCACGCCACCAGAGCTCGCAGGCTTGACTGCGCCAGCGCTTCGCGCCGGGTGGTGTCAGTTGCCCCGGCCTCGCCCTTGAGACAACGGGCCAAGGTGCCGAGAAAGCGATCGAGCGGAGCCTCACTGCCCTCGTCCGCTTCCTCATCCGGATACTTCGCGTCGAGAATCCAAGTGCCTGCGTCGGAGGACTCGCTCAATTCCTCCGCCCAAGCCAACACGGTATCAACCGGATCCCCGGGAAAACGCCGCGCGACCATAGCCAGAAGATCCGAGGTCCGCGGGACATTGAGCAGGAGGGCCAGAAAGAAACGATGGTCGGGGTCCTCGATGGAACTGCGCAAGCTGACCAACCGGTCGCGCCAGACGATTTCTTCCAAGGTGGGTGCGGCATAAGCGGCGAGTGCCCAGTGTTTCTTGGCAAAAACATCCCACGTCTTCTCCCATTCCCCCCGCTCCTGCAGGGCGACAAGGCAGTTTTGCAAAGTGAAGAATCCCCGCTCGTAATCGAGCGAGGCCACCATGGTACGGACCACCTCGGCAAAGTCTTCCGCTCCCGTCCGGTCGAGCACGTCGAGCAGTTGCAGTCGCCGGGTGGTCAGGGCGTCGGAAAAAAAGGGATCCACCGCGACATGCGGCGGCAGGTAGGTGAATTGCGGTCCGGTCCCCGGATCCGAGTGAGTGCGCACCACCACGGTGATAGACGGAGTTTCGAGGTGAAAGAGCGAGTGAATGCTGCCCCCCCCGGACGTGATCGGCATGGTACGCCCGGTCTCCAGCAACTCGGTGCCGGTCAGTTGCAAATCCCCCAGCCGAAAATGTGCGGTCACCGGCCGCACGTGAGCAAAGGTAAACTCGGAATGCAGACTCGACCCCTCCAGGACATGAAAGGCCCCGGAGAACTCGTGCTGGTGAATCTGCGTGGTCCCGTCCAGCCAGAAGAGCAGCTGGATGTAAAACCGCGGGTCGTCGAAGACCACCAACTCTGGCTGGCCAAAGCCCGAAGCCGTTTGAAAAGCTTGCTCATCCTCGCGCAAAAAGGCGCGGGTCAGGGCCTTGACGTCCACCTCTGCTGCCGGGGGATTTTCCTCCAGAGCGTCCCGCGCGAGGCCGGGGAAAGCGGCGAGGGAAAAATCCGCCGCCTGCCACCGCTCGCGCACCCGCCGTCCGAGATCGACAAAAAACGCATCCATCGCCAGGTACCATCTGCTGCTCCACCCCGACCAACAAGAGCATTTCCGCCCGGCGCATCCGGAACACGTTCCTTTTCCGCGATAGGCTTGCCGCGCAAACCCGGCCCGTTCTCGAGTCGGTTCGGATCTTCGTTTTCGACACGGCTCGCTCCACGGTCGGGTGAAACTCAGCCCATTTCCGGTTCCCCGTCCTCCCGGCGGCCAAATGCTTCCCCGCTTCGCTTCAGTGCGGAATCTTCCGGCGCACGGCGCGTCCAAACCGCGCTTTTCTAGCCACCCACCACAAGACACCGGTCGCCAAAAGAAGCGCATAGGTCGAGGGTTCCGGGACACTGGCGACACGGAAGCCGACCCAAGTGCGTTCGCCGTCCGGAAAACCATTGCTACTGCGGAACGAGGAGCTCAACTGGCCCTCGGGGCTGGTCCAACCGCCACCGCGGATGGTGCGCACATTGGTCGCAGAATTGTTGTCGCCGCTTAGAGCGGTTTCCGTCCACTCCCACACATTGCCGCCCTGTCCCATCGTGCCATAGGGACTCAACCCGCCGGCAGCGGTCACCTCCGCCGGCGAAATCTGGTTCGTCTGGAAGTAAACCGCGGAGTCTGGTTGGGTTCCGCTGGCCACCGCAATCGGCGCCGTGCTGCTCCCCGTCGGGTAAGGAAAATAAGCTGAGCCGGCCGGATTATAAAACGCCGCTTTATACCACTCGTTCTCGCTGGGCAGAAAATAGTAGGCATCTTTGTTGCGGTAGAGATTGGTTCCTCCCGCCGTCCAGGCCTGGTCGCTGCTCCAAAGCGCCATACTCCAAGCGGTGCCACCCCATGTTAAATCGTAAGCTGCCGTCTTTCCCGAACTGGTGTTAAGGAAATTGACGAAGGCGGCCGCCTCATACCAATTGAGGCTGGCCGCCGGTTGATCGCCGGTCCACGGCCCCGCCGTCACACCAGTCATCCCGCTGGCCGTGGCTTTATCGATCGCGTCCTGCGAAATTTCGCGCGCGCCCAGACGGTAGGAGTAAGCCACCGCGCCATAGGTGGTCGTATCAGCCGCATTGCCCGCATTGCCGATATCAACGAAGTCGATGGTGAACTCATTGCCGCTCGTGCCAAACGTATCGGCCTGCGCGGTGGTAGGGGTGGAAAGGCTGAATGCCGCAAAAAGCAGCCCGACAACCGGAAGAAGGAGACAGTTCACGTTGCTGTCATAAAGCAATAGCCCACCATCGGGCAAACTTGAAAGCCACGGCTCGCGGGATTTTCCGCTTGTTCTCGCCGGGTTGATACTGACGAGCAATTTCGCCAATCTCGCTGCCGCTTTGCAACTGATTCGACCAGAGGGGCGATCGGCACCTTGGGCAAAGACGTCGAAATCGCGCTTTTTCAGCCTCAGCTAAAAAAGGAGAGAGCCTTCAGGTCCGTCTCAAGCCTGAGCCAGCCCAGGAGCATCCCGCAACG
>CAIZMQ010000066.1 GCA_903934135.1 uncultured Verrucomicrobiota bacterium | reverse complement strand
ATCTCATCATCGCCATCGGCTACACGGGCGGTACCAAGCTCGCGGCGTCCGGACTCACCCCGACCGTCCTGCTCTACATCGCCGCAGCCATGTTCATGGCCTTGCTCGTGCCCGTCCTCGTTTTTTTTGTCCTGCGAAAATTCCTCTCCGTCTACGATGCTGCCGCGATGGCCGCGACCTACGGGTCGATCAGCATTGTCACCTTCATCGTCGGCACCGAGTTCCTCGCCCGCAACAACGAGTCCTATGGCGGCTACATGGTGGCCATCATGTCGCTGATGGAATCGCCCGCTATCATCGCCGGCATCTTTCTCGTGCGCATGTGCGCCCCGCGGCGCGTCATGGCCGCGCCGAAAACCACGCCGTCCTCGCTCCTCCGCGAATCGTTCCTCAATGCGTCCGTCTTTCTGCTCTTGGGCAGCCTGCTCATCGGCTGGGTGACCGGTCCGGCCCACGGCAAATCGCTCGAACCCTTCATGTCCGGCCTCTTCAAAGGCATGGTCATCTTCTTCCTCCTCGACACCGGCATGCACGCCGGGCGCCTCGTTGGACTCTTCAAAAAAACCGGCGCCCCGCTGGTCATCTTCGGTCTGGTCGCCCCGCTGGTCAGCGGCGCCCTCGGACTTCTCGTGGCCCGGGCCATCGGCATGGCCCCCGGCGACGCACTGCTCTTTGTTATCCTCTGCGCCAGCGCCAGCTACATCGTGGCCCCGGCCGCCATGCGCCACGCCATTCCGGAGTCGAACCCCGGTCTGGTCGAACTCCTCTCCCTCGGCATCACTTTCCCCTTCAACATCACCCTCGGCATTCCTCTTTATTGGTCGGCCATCCGGTGGATGTGGGGCCTGGCTTGATCGAAACACCCGTCGTTCCCACGCCGGCTCGCGCCCGCTCTGAAGGTATCGGTCCGGCTGCGTCTGTGGCCGCGATCTCCGACTGTGTCATTTTGTCGCGCAAGAGGTTCCCGCCTGTGCCATGTACGCCAATGTGGCACACTTTGAGCGCGCTCTTTCCCAACCGACTATTTTCCATAAGTCACTCGTCACAAGTCACATGTCACTGGTAACACCCCCCTTGGCCCCAATCCTGCTCTCTTCTTCTACTCAAACCTTAATTTTTTAGACCTTATGAGCAAAATCCTCGGTATCGACCTCGGCACAACCAACTCCTGCATGTCCGTGATGGAAGGCGGAGAACCCGTTGTGCTGGAAAACAGTGAGGGCGCGCGCACCACGCCGTCCGTCGTCGCTTTCGCCAAGAACGGCGAACGCCTCGTCGGCCAAGCCGCCAAGCGCCAAGCCGTGACCAACCCGACCAACACCGTCTTCTCGGTCAAGCGCTTCATGGGGCGCAAGTTCGACGAACTCAAAGATGAGGACAAACGCGTCCCCTACAAATTGGTCAAGGCGGCCAACGGCGATGCCCACATCGAACTCGACATCAACGGCCAAAAGAAGTCGTTCAGTCCGCCGGAAGTCAGCGCGATGATCTTGGCCAAACTCAAATCCGATGCGGAAGCCAAACTCGGTGAAAAAATCACCCAAGCGGTCATCACCGTCCCAGCCTATTTCAACGACTCGCAGCGCAACGCGACGAAGGACGCCGGCAAGATTGCCGGCCTCGAAGTCCTGCGCATCATCAACGAGCCGACTGCAGCCTCCCTCGCCTACGGCCTCGACAAAAAGAAGGACGAAAAAATCGCGGTCTATGACCTCGGCGGCGGCACCTTCGACATTTCGGCCCTCGAAATCGGCGACGGCGTCTTTGAAGTCAAGGCGACCAACGGCGACACGCACCTCGGCGGCGACGACTGGGACCACAAGATCATGGACTGGATCATGGCGGAGTTCAAAGCGGACTCCGGCATCGACCTT
>CAIZMQ010000065.1 GCA_903934135.1 uncultured Verrucomicrobiota bacterium | reverse complement strand
TGTTTGTGCGGGCGGTATTGAGGCTTGGTGCGTCGGGGGCGGGGGTTGAAGGATTGACCGGCGATCCGACCCGCATGATCGAGGCGGCGGGGCGAATGCCGGTGTTTGGCGGCTACGACCCTTATTTAGCGCCCGGATCAGGATGGACCCCGTTGAACGGGGAACCGGGCACAGAATGGTTGGAGATGTCGGGGTTGACCGGTCGTCCGGCCCGATTTTCCCGCGGCTTTCTCGCTCCACCGGTGGGGAGCGGAGGCGGTGCCAAAACCATCCAAGTAGCGGCGCGAAACGCCGGTCGGCCTGTACCCTCCTTTCTTGCCCTGGCCTGGGCTGCGGCGCAGGGATGGCGATGGTCCGAGGTCGTGGCCGATCACTCCGGATTGCGAGGACCATCGGGTCGGCTCATTTTGGATCCAACCGGAGCCGTCCAGTTTCTCCCCGCCGCAGCCGTCCCGAGGGTGACCACGATGAATGAATTGTTTGTCTTGGCGGAAAAATTCGAGCGCGAGGGGGGAACGTCACCGCTCAGCGGGCACATTGTTGTTCTCGGGCGAGCCACTTCCGAGGTGACCCGCGTGGCGGGAGAAGGACCAAAGCCCGCGACCCCGGTGGAGCAATGGGCTGCCGCGTGGGAAGCAGTGCGGACCAACCGATGTTTTCACTCCCCCGGTTGGTGGTATCCAGCGGTTGTCGCTGCGGTGGCGTCTCTGCTGGCCCTGGGCCCGGCCCGGCGTTCGAACCTGGGCACATTGCTGGCCGGGTTCTTCGTTCTGCTGGTCTTTGCCATGATCGGGTTGGCTGCTTTTTCTTCCGTGCGGGTGGCCCTGCCGGCGGCACTGACCTTGCTGACCTTGGGGGCCGGACTTATGGTCGGACGGGCCGGCTTCAAAGGGGGATGGTTCGGCCCATGACTTCATGAAATTCACCAATCTGACCCGTGCCGAGGAGATCGGGGCGAATTGCTACCTGCTCGAGGCCGCCGGGGTCCGTGTCCTGCTTGATGCGGGCATGCATCCACGCGAGGCCGGGGCCCTTGCCTCACCAGACTTTTCCCTTCTCGGGGACCGGGGCTTTGATGCCATGGTGTTGTCCCACGCGCACCAAGACCACGTGGGGTGCCTTCCTTTGGCCATGCGTCAGGCGCCGGGTGCGCCGGTATTCATGACCGAAGCCACGGCGGGTTTGTCCGACGTGATGCTGCATAATTCGGTCAATGTCATGATGCGGCAGCGGGAAGAGTTGGCCGCCCAAGACCTTCCACTTTTCACCCACCGCGAAGTTGAGAAAATGTCCGCGGACTGGGAAATCGTACGACTGGGGGAACGGCTTGACCTCGGGGGTAGTGGCCTGACTGCGGAATTCTGCGACGCAGGGCATATTCTTGGTTCTTCCGGCGTGCTTTTTGAAGCGGAAGGCCGGAGGATTTTCTACACGGGCGACGTTAACTTCGAGGATCAGACTCTGATGCGCGGGGCGAAATTCCCCGAGAAAAACATCGATGTTTTGATCATGGAAACAACCCGCGGAGACAGTCCTACTCCGCACGGCATGACGCGCCGGACCGAGGAAGATCGTTTTCTCGCCACCTTGCAATCGGCCCTTGATCAAGGTGGTCCGGTCCTTTTGCCGGTCTTTGCCCTGGGCAAGACCCAAGAGTTGCTGGCTTTGCTTTACGAGGCAAAGAAGCGCGGTGCCTTGCCGGGCAGCTTCGGCTTGTTCGTCGGCGGTTTGAGCGCGAAGGTCACGGCCGTGACTGATCGCCTGCGCGGGCGTGCTCCGCGGCGCCACGGGGACCTCAAGTTGGCCGAGTGTCTGCCTATGGAGGTGGTAGGCGGCCGTGACATCGCAAATCTGCCGGTGCGGTCGCGCACGATCTACGCGATTTCGAGCGGCATGATGACCGAGAACACCCTCTCCAACATTCTCGCCCCGCGGATCCTCGAGGATCCGCGCGCCCATTGCATGTTCGTCGGTTATTCCGATCCGAGGTCTCCGGCCGGCCGCCTCCGTGCCGGCAAAGAAGGGGATGAGGTCCTCCTCGACCCGCGTCACCGTCCGGTGCGTCGGAGGTGCCGGCTTGACGAGTTCACGCTCAGCGCGCATAGCACGCGCGAGGGTCTGCTCCATTATGTGGAGCGGGTGCAGCCGAAAAAGTTACTTCTGGTGCATGGAGATCCCCCAGCTGTGGCGTGGTTTGCGCGGGAAGTGCCCAAGGTGAGCCCGCAGACGGAAGTTATCCTCCCGGCACCGGGTATGCCGGTGGTGTTATAGGTACGGCGCCTCTGCTGCCGCAAAATTTGTGCGGCCCGAGCGATGCGGCCACTGTTTGGCCTTGCTAAGCCCCTTGACCGCTGGAGCATCAGATCAAGGGATCGGTCTGGCGAGGTCTGCAGCCTAGCTTCGGTAGAGATCAGCCCGGTTTCAGGCAAGACACAGGCAAGTACTCGAGACGACGGGTTAAAGTCCTTTTGAACACCGTATAAGGACGGTGGGCTGCGCCTGCCATGGCACCTTTCTTTCCAACGGGAAAGGCGGTTATTCGGTTGCTTCCGAGCTCAGACTTGCCGCCCCGCTTGTCAAGCTGTGGCCGGCAATCGGCGCTCGATGTCGGTGAGCAGTGCGGCGAATTCCCGCGTCTCCCGGCGGCAATCCTCGATCATGTGGCGTGAGACGTCGACTTTTTCGGCCATCGCTTTTTCGACCGCCGCGTAGTTGGCGGCAAGGCGGTCGCTGAGCTGGTGGAATAGGTCGTGCATTTGCTGGCCGAGAACGCTGGCGATATTGTCGTGCTGATGCGTGTTGATTGTGGCGCGGCGCTTCGTCTCCTGCATTTCGGCGAGGAGGATCTTTTCATCCGGGACGCGGCGGAGGTCGCTGACCAAGCCGAGTTTTTCCAAGGTCCAGATGGACCATTTGGTCGGGTCGAAATTGGAGCGCTTCACGCCGTTGCGGTAGTCGTGTTGGAACTCGTGGTGATAATTGTGGTAGCCCTCGCCGAAGGTGAAGAGAGCCATGACCGCGCTATCGCGTGCGCTGCAGCGCGTGGAGTAAGGCTGGTCGCCCACGCTATGACACATGGAGTTGATGAAAAACGTGCTGTGCTGCACCGCGAAAACGCGGAGGACACCGGCTAGAAGGAAGCCACCCAGCGCGCCGACCGCGCCAGCCCAGAGAAAGCCGAGGAAGACGGGAAGACCGAAGCCGAGAGCTATCGCAATCGGAATGCACCAGCGGTGCTGCCACATGACCAGCGGGTCGCGGCGGAGATCGTTGACATTATCCATCGGCTCCTCCGGCCCGAGTTTGAAAAGGAGCCAGCCGATGTGCGCCCAGAGGAAGCCCTTGCTGATGTCGTAAGGATCGTCATCGTGATCGACGTGTTTGTGGTGCTTGCGGTGGTCCGAACACCAATCGAGGGCAGAATTCTCGAAAGCACAGGCGCCGAAGAGAAGGGTGGCCAGTTTGACCGGGGACTTCGCTTTAAAGGAGAGATGGGAAAAGAGTCGATGATAGCCCAGCGTGATACTGAAACCGGTGGCCATGTAAAAAAAGAAGAAGAGACCGACTTGGAACCAATCGAGCCCGTAGTGCCAGATGTAGAGTGGCACGGCGGTAAGGGCCAAGGTGTTTATGACGGCCAGGAAAATGCTGGTCGTCCAGTTGACGCGATCCCAAGGAATGCGTGAGATGAGTGGAATTTGCATGAAGGTGGGACTATGGCGGACAGACTGCTACTAAACTACAGACTAGGCGAAGACCCTTCAGATGGCAAGTCGCAGGCCGACTCCGGTTCACGGAGGAGAGGAGAAGCGGTCATAGCGGTGGGCGGCAGGGCGTGGTCACGGCCCGCTTGTTTTCCTCACGCCGGCAGGCAATCCGTCATCCAACCGAGCAGTTCGCCGACGGTCGCTTCGCTTTCATCACCCATGTTGGAGATGCGGAAGGTGGTACCTTTGATTTTTCCATAGCCGCCGTTGATCGCCACTTTGTGTTTCTTTTTCAGCGCCGAGCAGAAAGCCGCCACGTCGATGTTCTTGTTGTTTTTCACGCAGACCAGCGCTTTCGAGCGGTAGCCTTCCCGGGCGAAATGCTCGAAGCCATGCGCAGCGACCCAATCGGAAATCATCTGGTTGAGCTTGGCGTGACGGGCATAACGGTTTTCCACCCCCTCCTCGAAAATATCGTCGAGTTTCGACTGCAGTGCCCAGATGTGCCCGGTGGTGGGCGTGCTCGGCGTCATGAACTTCTCCCAGTTTTTGTGGAATTCGATGATGTCGAAGTAGTAGCCGCGGTCGGGTGTGGTTGCGGCGCGGGCCCGCGCGCGTTCGCTGGCGCTGAAAAGGGCTAGCCCGGGCGGCAAGGCGAGGGCCTTCTGGCTACCGGTGAGAAGAATGTCGATGCCGAGGTCATCCATCGAAATCGGCACGGTGGAAAATGATGACACGCTATCCACGATGAACATGACCTCAGGATACTTTTTGACCACGGCCGCAATTTCGGCCAGCGGATTGAGAACCCCGGCCGAGGTCTCGTTGTGGATCAGGGTAATGGCGTCGAATCCGCCCTTGGACAATTTTTCGTCGACCAATTCCGGAAGGATGGGATCACCCCACTCGACTTGGAGTGCTTCGGCCTGTTTGCCGCATCGCTTGCTCACATCGAACCACTTGTCGGAGAAAGCGCCGCACATGCAGTTGAGAACTTTTTTCTGCACGAGATTACGCAGCGCACCTTCCATCACGCCCCAGGCGGAGGCGGTGGCCAGATAAACGGGTCCTGTCGTGCCGAAGAGGGTTTGCAGGCGCGGGTGAATGGACTCGTAGAGGGACGAGAACTCGGTGCCGCGGTGGCCGATTTGCGGGTGGCAGAAAGCGCGGAAGGTTTTGTCCGAAACTTCAACCGGTCCGGGGATGAAAAGTTTGATGTGGCCGTCGGCGGTGGTGTTGGTGGTATTCAGCATGATTAGTTTTCCCAGATGAAGTGTTCGAGCCGCAGACGGCGGGCACGCTGCTTGATCTCTTCGCGCTGCGGGCCCTCTGCGGATGCCATTTTATCATAGACGGCAATGGCCTCCGGCCAGTCCTTTTGTTCCTCCAGGAGGCGCCCTGCCTCAAGCCCGGCCTTGTAAAACCAAAACGGGTCGGCATCTGTTCCCGGCGGCCGGGACAGCACATCGCGGTAGGCGGCGAGGGCGGCTTCGGTTTGGCCGGCCTTGGCCAGCGCAGCCGCGCGCTTGCAGGCAGCTTGGTCGCGCCAATCGGGCGGGGCGGAAAGGTCGGCGGCCAAACCGGCGTAGACGGCGGCAGCTTCCGTAAAACGTTCGGGTTCGCTGCTGCCCAAAGCGAAAAGTGTGTCCGCCTTTTCCATCAAGGCGGCATGGCGGACCTCTGGAGGCGGGTCGCCGCCGAGGGTGCGGTCGTAAAGAGTGAGGGCGTCGGTCAAGCGGCGGTCGCGCAAGAGAAGAGAGGCCTGCTCGAAGCGGGCGCGGTGCCGCAGGGGCGAATTACTTTGCGCAATCTGGTCAAACCACGCGAGCGCACGCCCTGCGCCCTCCGCACTCATGCTGCGCGCGGCGGACTGCGCGGCAAAGAATTTGGCCAGTGCGGCGGCCTCGGCATCGGGCAGGCTTTGGCCCAGCTTGGTCAGCACCGCTTCGGCCGCAGCATGGTCGCCGACACGGGAGTGCAGTTCTCCAAGTTTGAAGGCAATGTCCGGGGCTTCCGGCGCATCGGGGTAGGCGGTAAGAAATTCGGCCGCGGCAGTGACCAGTTCCTCGCGCGGACGCGAACCGGCGTTGTCCGCGGCGAAAATTTCCGCGGCGGCGAGGGCGGCGGCGCGTGGCGGGGTGTCGGCCTCGGCTTGAGCCGTGCGGAGGATGCGTTCGGCGGCCGGCGCCTCGCCGCGGCCCATACGCCACTCGGCCAAAGCAAGTTTGGATTGGAAGGCGTAATCGACGGCGGGGGCGCGCCGGGCGAGGGCGCTGAGCCCGTCAATCTTTCCCTCGCGCGCCTCGGCCGCGGCAATAAGAAAGGACCAGCGGACGAGGTCGGGATTACCGGGTTCGCTTTGGCGCAAAAGATCGAAGGAACTGCGGGCGAGGGCGAGGTCTTCGGCAGCGAGTGCGGAGACAAGACAGTTGGCCGCAGCGGCGGATTTTTCCTCCGGGGTGCGGGCGGCTTTGACCGCTGCGGCGAACGAATCGTAAGCGCGGCGGTGTGCTGCGGTGGCGGCGAGGGCGCGTCCGCGCAAGTCGGCCAGCCGGTAATCGGAAGCCGGGCCGGTCTCCACCGGAGGAATGGTCTCGAGCAGTTCGAGTGCTTGCTTGGTTTGCCCGGCGGCGATGCGTGCTTCGGCCAGAAGGAGGCGCGCGCGCAGGGCCTCCCCGGGGCCGAAGGCCGGATCGGCTGCCGCTTCGTCCAAGGCGCTGATCGCCGCTTCCGGGCGTTTCAGATCGAGGTCGAGACGTGCAAGTTGGAACCGGGCTTCAAGGGCGCGGCGGCTTCCCTTCTTTTCCGCCCAGGCTTTCAGGTCTCCCGATGGATCGGCGCCCAGTTGGCGTTCCAGCATAATCCATCGCTCCATGCTCTCGCGGGTGGTCAGCGCATCGGGCGTCTCGTCTAAGCCCTCGCGCAAGACATCGCGAGCGCGTGCGTCGACGCCGAGAACAAGAAGCGACCGGGCCAACCCGAGCCGTGCATTGTCCCGGACGGCGGCTGTGGGTTCAGTTGCGGCAAGGATGTCCCGGAAAATTTCCGAGGCGTCGGAGGGGCGGTTTTCGGCCAGGCGGACACGGCCGAGGGCGACATCGAGTTCGGCTGCTGGAAGTAGTTGCTGCCCGCGTGCGGAGTTGATCAGGGTTTCTGCCGTGGCGGGGTCGCCGGTGGAAAGTTGCAGGTCGAGGAGCAAACGCAGGGTATTGGGGTCGGTGGGCAAAGGCGTCCCGGGTGGCGGCAGCAGGGCGCGGGCAGCCTCTGCGTCGCCCTGCTCGGTGCGGATGCGGGCAAGAAGCAGCGCGGCCTCGGGATTCTCCGCGGCCAGTGGTTCGGCCAACTTGGCGGCCATTTCAAGGCTGCCTTGTGCGGCAAAAGCGGCTGCGCGGAGGAACATCGCCTCGCGTGACCCCCGTTCGCACGGGCCGTCGAGCGTCTGAAGGGCATCGTCCGGGCGGCCGGCGGCGAGTTGTGCCCGGGCGAGGAGGAGCCCGAGCATGTTCTTTTCCCCCGCAGGACCTTTGCGCAGCGCCTCTTCAAGGGGGGCAATGGCAGCTTGAGGCATTCCTTCGCGCAGGGCGGCGAGAGATTTTTCCGCCACGGATGAAGCCGTAGCGAGCGCTGCGGTAGTCAGGGCAAACCAGAGCCAGACGGCGGATTTCATGTTCCGAGAGCTTTGCAAAGGTAATGGCCGGTGTGGCTGGCTTTGGCCTTGGCCACGGTTTCGGGTGTCCCCTCGGCGATGATGAAGCCGCCATGCTCGCCTCCGCCGGGCCCGAGGTCGAGGATCCAGTCGGCACATTTGATCACGTCCATGTTGTGCTCGATCACGATGAGGGTGTTGCCCGCGTTGCGCAGTTTCATCAGCACCTGCATGAGCGTGTCGACGTCCGAGACATGGAGGCCGGTGGTCGGCTCGTCGAGGATGTAGAGCGTCTTGGATCCTCCGCGTTTGGCCAGTTCGGTCGAAAGCTTGATCCGTTGGGCCTCACCACCGGAGAGGGTGCTGGCGGATTGTCCGAGGGTCAGGTAGCCGAGGCCGACCTCCTGCATGGTGGAGAGCTTGTCGGCCACGTTGGGCACGGCGCGAAAAAAGGAGAGGGCCTCGTCGATAGTCATGGCAAGCACGTCGGCGATATTTTTTCCTTTGTAGGTGATTTCGAGGGTTTCCCGATTATAGCGGCGGCCTTGGCAGACATCGCAGGTGACAAAAACATCGGCCAGAAAATGCATTTCGACCTTGAGTGAGCCGTCGCCCTGACAGTGTTCGCAGCGGCCGCCTTTGACATTGAAGCTGAACCGTCCCGCACTGTAGCCGCGGACGCGGGCGGCAGGGACTTGCGCGAAGAGTTCGCGGATCGGACCGAAGGCGCCGGTGTAGGTCGCGGGATTGGAGCGCGGCGTGCGTCCGATCGGTGATTGGTCGACGACCACGAGGCGGTGGACTTGTCCGGCGCCGAGAATGGCATCGTGCGCGCCGGGCGTGTCTTTGGCCCGGTAGAGGTCACGGGCCAAGGCGGCGCGGAGGATGTCGTTGACCAAGGTCGATTTGCCGCTGCCGGAGACGCCGGTGACGCAGACGAAGGTGCCGAGCGGAAAATGGGCGTCGAGATTTTGCAGGTTGTTCTCCCGCGCGCCGGTCACACTGAGCCAACCGTCGGATGCGCCGGCCACCAAGGCGCGGGGGGTGAGGGGGTGGTTGCGCTTGGTCGGCACGCGGATCCGGAGTTCGCCTCCCAGATAGCGTCCGGTCAGTGATTGTGGGGCCGCGGTGATTTCTTCAAGGGTGCCTTGGGCAACGATGCGCCCGCCGAGCGGCCCGGCTCCCGGACCGATGTCGATGATATGGTCGGCCGCCGCGATGGTGTCGTGATCGTGTTCGACAACAAGGACCGAGTTGCCGAGGTCGCGCAGGCGTTTAAGGGTGGCGATGAGGCGTTCGTTGTCGCGTTGGTGAAGTCCGATACTGGGTTCGTCGAGCACGTAGAGGACACCGGCCAAGCCGCTGCCGATTTGCGTGGCCAAGCGGATGCGCTGGGCCTCGCCGCCGGAAAGGGTGCCGCTTTCACGATTCAGTGTGAGGTAGTCGAGCCCGACCTCTTCGAGAAAGGCGAGGCGTCGGGCGATTTCGCTCACCACTTCGCCGGCGATCGCCTCATCGTTGCCTTGCAACCGGAGTTGTCCGATGACCTTGGCCGCGCGGGCAATGGTCAGGTTGCAGAAGGTGTCGATGGGATATTCCTCTCCGGCGGACGTGATCAGGGTGACGCCGAGAATTTCGGGACGGAGACGGGCCCCGCAGCAGCGGCCGCACGGACGACGGTTCTGCAAGGCTTTGAGGCGCTGCTTGAGCGATTCACCCTTGGCGCGGGCCAGCAGATGCTCGAGCTGCGCGAGAAGGCCTTCGAACGGCTTGGACAATTTTTGGCGGGCAGCCCCGGTACCAAAGTGGAGGTCGATGGCGCGGTCACCGGAACCGTGGAGGAGAAGTTCGCGGAAGGAGGGCGGCAATTTGCCCAAGGGCAGGTCGGTGCGCACTCCGGCATCGGCTACCAGGGCAGCGGTCAGGGCCGTGTAGTAGGACTCCATTTTCGGGGTGCCCTTGCGCCAGGCCACGATGGCGCCGTCCTCGAGGGACTTGTCCTGATCAAGGATGAGGTCCGGATCGAAGTAGGGTTCGGTCCCCAGCCCCTGGCATCCCGGACAGGCCCCGAGGTGACTGTTGAACGAAAAATGCTGCGGGGTCAGGCGCGGGAGGGTGAAGCCGGTGCGCGGATTACAGAAGGCGGTGGAGAAAGGGTGGTCCGTGAATTCTTTTTCGTCCGGTGATTGGACCGAAGCGACGAGTTGTCCTTCGCCCCAGCGCAGGGCAGTTTCGACGGAATCGGCGAGGCGTTGACGAAGTCCGGACTTGAGCACCAGCCGGTCGACCACGGCTTCGATCTGATGACGGCGTTTTTTGTCCAAGCGGATGCGGGCATCCCCGCCGAGGTCGGTGATTTCGCCGTCGATGCGCGCTCGGACGAAGCCCTCGCGGCGGAGTTTTTCGATGATGTCGCGGAACTCTCCCACTTGGTTGCGCACGACCGGGGCGAGGAGGACGAGTTTGCTCTCCGGCGGAAAGGCGAGGATGGCGTCGGTGATTTCCTGCGGGGTCTGACGGCGGACCAGTTCCCCGGTCTCGGGATCGTGCGGCACGCCGAGGGCGGAGTAGAGGATGCGAAGGTAGTCGTAGATTTCCGTGGTGGTGGCGATGGTTGAACGCGGGCCGGCCGAAGCGGTGCGTTGCTCGATGGCGATGGCGGGCGAAAGACCCTCGACGAAGTCCACATCGGGACGCTCGAGTCGGTCGAGAAATTGACGGGCGTAAGCGGAGAGGCTTTCGACATACTTCCGCTGCCCCTCCGCATAAAGGGTGTCGAAAGCGAGGGATGATTTGCCGGAGCCACTGGGTCCGGTCAGGACGACAAACCGGTTCCGCGGTATAACCACGTCGATATTCTTCAGATTGTGCTGGCGGGCGCCTTTGACGCGGATGGCGGCGGGTTCGGAGGAAGGCAACATGCGTGACCGGGAATGATAGGGCGATTGCCTTGCGGTGCAAAAGAG
>CAIZMQ010000064.1 GCA_903934135.1 uncultured Verrucomicrobiota bacterium | reverse complement strand
GCTGCTCGGCCGCGGCCTGGTCATCCAGTTCTCCCCGCGAGGCCACATAGACGGCAAAGCCCCCATCAGGAGCAGGCGTGAAGCTGCCCAGCGTGCCGTCGGCCATGTCGATCGCGGCCATGGCGATTTGCCGCTGGTCGGGAGAGAGTTCCCGATCGAGCACGCTCAAGCCGGCCACCTTCTCCGGTTTGACCCCGGCCACCTTGGCCGCCGCGGCAAAGTTTTTGCCCCCCTCCATCGCGGCCCGCAACTCGGCAAGGTCGCGATCCGCTGCTTCCCGGACCATGGTGTCGCGCTTGCCCGCAATGAGGTCCGCACGCAAATCGGCTCGGGCCTCCTCGAAGGTCATGGGCCGCGCAGCCTCCACACCGGAAACCTCGATAACCGCAAAGCCGTCATTGCCCACTTGGACGATTTCAAAATTTCCGGCGCCCTGCGGCAAGCGAAAGGCCACCGCGGCAGCCGCGGGGACCACTTCGCCATCCGCGCCGTCCAAAGCACCCCCGGTCGAAGCATCCGCGGCAAAGAAAGGAGTGGTCCGGACCTCAAGCCCCTTCTGCCCGGCCACCGTGACCAGATCCCCACCCCCATCGGTCAGCGCTTGGGACAATTCTCCGGTCGCCGTGGCCGCCTTCTGCAGGGCCGCCATGCGCTCGGCGCCTTCCAGCCCCCGTTGGTCCGGCGTCAGGGCAAAAAGTACGTAGCGCACCGCACGCTTCTCCGGCACCTGTAGGCTCGGGGCCCGCGCCGCAAAGACCTCGGCCAGCTCCTTGTCGTCCACTTGAACGTTTTTGGCCACCGTAGCCGCTTTCCAACGCAAGATCTCGAGATTGAGCGGACGGATGCGGTTCAGGGCGGTCGTGGCTTCACCGGGCATGACCATAGCCGGCGAACCGACGAGTTCCTTGATGCCGGCCAAGCGCAGGCTGTCCCGGATCACGCTTTCGAGTTGCCGCTCGGTGAATCCGCGCGGGGCAAGCTGCTCCTGCATGAAAGTGGAGTATTTGACCGGGTCAAATTGCCCCCCGGTCTGGAAAACCGGCAGCATTTTGATGCGGTCGACCACCGCTTGATCGCCCGGTTCGACGCCGAGGCGGGCCGCTTCATGCTGCATGACCATGAGGTTCCAAATGAAGTTGTTGGCCGCCTGATCTTCCGACTGCGCCTGCCCGGAGAGATCACGGACCAGTTCGAACTGGCCCAAGGCAAGGGCCAACTGGTAGTTGCGCACCGCACGTTCGATATCCACCTGCATGACATCGCGCCCGTAGATCTTGGCGACGATGTTGCTGCCCACGCGCTCAAGATCGGTTGTGTTGTAAAGCCACGCGAAGGCGATGATGGTCATCGCGGCAATCAGAGTCATGAGCCAGCGCTGGTGCTTGCGGATAGTGGTGAACATGGGACGATTGTGTTGAAAAAGACGCTCGTGTGGCTTAATTGGTCAGCTTGATGAAAGCAAGCCCCAGCGCCCCCCGCAGACTATTTCTGGTCCTCGTCGCAGTGGCGGCAGCCACGGTGAGCGCCTCCTCCCAAGATGCCGTGGTCATGAAAACGGGACTGACCCGCGAGGGGAAAATCACCGGCGTGAGCGGTGGGAATGTCCGCCTGCAAATCCAGGCCGGCAGCTCGACCGGAATCCCGCTCGCCGAGATCCGCGAGGTTCGCATGGAAGCTCCACCAGAATTCGACGCCGCAACCTCGCGCCTGGCCGGCGGCGACGCAGTCGGGGCGGTCGAGGCATTGCAGGGGATCAATGACACCTACCCCGGGTTACCGGCCCCGTGGGCTCGGCAGGCCGCCGCCCTGCTCGGCGACGCCAAACTGGCCAGCGGTGACTCGGAGGGTGCGACGGCCGCTTATGACAAACTAGCGCAGACTTATCCGGAAGCCACAGCCTTGGCCAACCTCGGCCGGGCTCGTTTGGCGGTCGAAGCCGGCCAATTCGACCAGGCTGCCCTTCTGCTTGAACCCCTCCTGGCGGCCTCGGACCAAACCGCATTCCCTCTGCCCTCCGATGCGGCACCCCTTTGCCAAGCCCACTTCCTCCACGGCCGGGTGCAAGAGGCCGCTGGCGACTATCAAGGTGCTTTGGCCAGCTACTTGATGGCCAGCGCCCTCTTCCCTTTCGACCAGCAGGCCGCGGCTGGGGCCCGGCAGCGCGCCGATACTTTGCGTGCCGAACATGCCGGTCTCATCGCACCCTGATTTTCCCAACACCCACCAAGACCATATGATCATCCAACGACCCCTAGTTCTGCCTGCGCTGCTCCTGATTTCCGGCTTGCTGGCCGCATCCCCCGCCCGCGCGGCGGAAACTGAAGGCGGCACCACCTCCATCATCGAGATGATTCTGCACGGCGGACCGCTCATCATCATGATCTGGCTGGCAATTGTCGCCACCTCCGTCGTGATGGTCACGTTCATCATCCAACTCTTCCTCCAGGTTCGGCCGCAGAATCTGGCTCCCAAGGCCCTGGTCAGTGCGCTCGATGAATCGCTCAGAGCCGGCAATTTTCAGGAGGCGTGGGAAACCTGCCAAGCCAATGCCAAAACCTATATCGCTGCCGTGCTTGGTGGTGCGCTGGAACGCATCGGGCGCGGCAAGGACGCCACCGATACGGCCATCATCGAACTCGGCATCCGCGAATCCCAGGTTTTCAAGACCCGCAACAGCTACCTCTCGGTCATCGGAGTTATTGCCCCGATGATCGGGCTGCTCGGCACGGTCATCGGCATGATGGGTGCCTTTGCCGTTCTTGGGCAAACTGGCGTGTCCGACCCGCGCAAGCTGGCCCTGAGTATCGGCGAGGTGCTCCTGGCCACGGCGAGCGGTCTCTTCATCGCCATCCCCGCCTTTATCTTCTACTACTTCTTCCGCAACCGCATCAGTGACGCCACGGTCTTTGCCGACAGCGAACTCAGCCACCTCGTCGAGGACATACCGTTCGATGAAGTGAAGGGCATGCGTATCGGGGAAAACTTCAGCGCGGGTGACGGATTGAACGCCGGCTCCGCCCAGTCCAAGCTCTCGCACAAGGTCTCGATGCAACTGACCACCAATTGCCCGGTCTGCCAGACACCCGTCGTGCCCGGCCACAATCCGTGCCCCGGTTGCGGGACCACGCTCGATTGGCAGTCCTAATCTGATGTCCGTCGCCGCCCCCAAAAAAGGCAAAAAAAAGCACCGTCAGCCGGAGGCGGACCCCGATCCGGAATTCCAGATCGCACCGATGATCGACATCCTGCTCGTGCTGCTCGTTTTCTTCATGTCGATCAGCTCGACCGAAGTGCTGCAGTCGAACAAAGATATCCGGCTGGCCGTGGCCAAAGACGCCAAGGACGCAAAAGAGAATCCCGGACAAATCATCGTCAACCTCGCGATCAATCCGATCAGCAGCGCGGTAGCCATCAGCGTCAACGAGAAAGACTATCCATCACCCGGCGACCTCATCCCCGTCCTGCAAAACCACATCGCGAAAAACCCGATGGTGCGCGTCCTCATCCGCGCCGACAAAGACGTGCGTTACGCCTCGATGAAGAGTCTGCTCGAGGCGGTGGGCAAAGCAGGGATCGCCAATGTGACCTTTTCCGTCGTCGACAAGGAGGCGGCACCGACCCCGTCGTGACCCGCTTGCGTCCCGCCGGCAATTGGTCGAATTATTGAATTATGGGTGGTTCCGCAGGCTCCGACGACGGCGATGCCGGTTTCCAGATCGCCCCGATGGTGGACGTTGTCTTCGTCCTCCTTCTTTTTTTCATGGCTTCGGCCGGGTCACAGGTCGTCGAACGTGAACTGAATATCAGCCTGCCCAGCGGCGCCGGCGCGAAGAGTGCCGGACCCCCGCCCACCCCGGTCATCATCGAGATCAGTGCCGACGGCGTGGTCAGCATGAACAACCGCGTCTTCGACACGCCGGCCAGCAAGGAATTGCCCGAGCTGCGCGCGCAACTGAAAGACAACATTGACCGCTTCGGCGACAAGGATCCGGTCATTATCCGGCCGAACGAAAACGCCCGCCAAGAACGCATCATCGACGTTCTCAACGGCGCCGCGGCGGCCGGCGTGAAGAACCTCACCTTCAGTTAAAGCAGCCGCTCCCGCATTCGGCGCAAAGTGACGCGGC
This sequence comes from uncultured Verrucomicrobiota bacterium, assembly GCA_903934135.1. Lineage (GTDB taxonomy): Bacteria > Verrucomicrobiota > Verrucomicrobiia > Chthoniobacterales > JACTMZ01 > JACTMZ01. The sequence goes on along the minus strand of CAIZMQ010000064.1, from coordinate 48,654 downwards.
TTAATTGACTCTCCGGCACCCCAGCCCGGGAGCACTCGCTAGACCATGACCTCGGGGAGCGCCGCTTCCACACCAGTCATTCCGACCAGATGATCGACGTATCCGGCCGAGTGCACTTCGGCCAGCTTGAGGCGGGCCTTGGCCAAACGGTCCTTGATGCCCATGCGGCCGGCCACCCCCGCGTAACTGGGATTGCCGAGAAACTTTTCCAGGTAGTCCATATGACGTTCCCAGAGGCGGGCATCAATGCCCTGTTTGGCCAATAGGCGCGCGCGGTACCAATCGCTGGCTAGGACGCTTTCGCGGGTGAAGAGTGTGCGGATTTCCGGAGCGTCGAATGTTTTCCCCTCGTAGTGACCGTCGCGCATGATGTGGAGCAACGCTTTGAGCGGCGGACAAGCCCAGGCAATACTTCCGTCCGAGAAGTAATGCTCTGCCACGCGCTTTTGCGTAGAGACAATGTTTTCCATCCCCTCGGCAAAGCTATCCATCCCCTGCAACTCGGGCTTGAGCATATCCTCGGTCAGCACGACATGCGGGTGATTGAAGACCCGGCCGAAGAACGTGTTGACGAACTTCTTGGTGATCCGGCTGCCGAGACGGCCGGCCAAAACTGGGTGGCCGTCATGCTCGAAATCTTTCAACCGCTCGAGATATCCGTGCGCGTGGAGAAACTCCGGCGACCGCTCCTCGACGCTCATGCGGCACCAGACCTCGGGAACGAGAAGACTGATGTCATGGTCGACGCGGGCGTGCGGACCGACGTAACCCGCCGCGGTAACGAAGCCGTCGTAGCCGCTGATCGCGTACGACACGAGGGCGGAATTCAGGTCGTAAACCGGCGGCAACGCGTTGAAGGGGCCTTTGGTCAACGCACCTTCCGAACCCGCTCCGGTGGTCGACGGCGATTTGCCGGTCATGCTGCAGATGAACTCCATGAAAAGTTCCGGCAGTTCCATGTGGTGGATGGGATTGTAAACAGCGAGTGAACGGATACCCGCCGCTTTGTCCGGGGGATTGTTGCGACGACCGGCCAGCACGGCATTGACCGGGGTGAGCACGGGCGCGTCGCGGCTCAGGCCGCGAGCCAACCGGATGCCGACATCGGCGAGGTAGCGGCCCTGCGGATCCAGTAGGTCCGGGCGCGACTGCAGGTAGCGCGGGTTCTTGGTCGGACGCCCCTCGACCAGGCGCGGGTTGGCATTTGAAACGAAAAAGGCCGGACGCCCCGCCTCCACGTAGCCGGCAATCATTTTCTGCATCGGCCGGGTGTACTCATGGTAGCCGATCGCGTCCTCGAGGATGGCGCGGGCATCGTCCGCGCTGAGCGGTTGGTAGTTCGAGAAAAAATTCCCCCCATGGGAAAAGTCGTATTCCGTGACTTTGTCATAGCCCCGGTGGATGGCGTCATCGGGGCGCTGGAAAAGGCGGTATTCGCAGTTGTGGACAAATTTGACCCCGGGCAGGTGCCCGGTCTGCGCGTCGAGCAGGCTGGCGACGAGTGGTCGCGGCACCACGGTGGATGCCGTGATATCGTCTTCCATCTGGATCTTGGCCGCCGGGAAGAAATCTTTGCGCAGCCCGAAGGTGCGCCATGAATCCTCGGCATCGAAACCGACGCGCAGGAAATTGGCCACCAGCTTGCGGCGGTGGAAGCGGAGTTCGTTGGCCGGCAGGCCGTTGACTGTGTCGACACTGAAGTTCTCCCGCCAGTGCTCGCCCCAGTCCGGGCGGTAGAACCGTTTCAGCACGTAGACCAGCTCCTTGACATGCTGCGGGATCGTCTCGAGCCACGCATTGTAGTCCGTGCTGAAGGATGGGGACGGGGTGAGCAGTTTAATCACCGAACCGAGCGACCGGTTGGGACTCAAAACCAACCGGTGATCCTCGCCATTCCGCGCGGGGTCGGCATAACGGTTCGAGTAGTCGTGCCGGACAAGTTGGTCGACATGATCGAAGTCGGCCTTGACGTCCGCCACAAAGATCGGCCCTTGGAGGATGGCATCCGAGATCGGCTTGGAAATTTCCGATTTGCCCCCGCCCGAGACGGTGCACGGTTTGTGGCATAGCGTGCCCTCGGCCATGGTGCCGATGAGACGCCAGGCCCGGCCGGCCGCAGGTTTGGCCATCTGGATTTTGTAGCCGCAGGGCAGGACATAGCAGTGCTCGAGTCGGAGTGGGATCTCACAGTTCTGCCCGTCTTTCTCCCAGGTCACTTTTTGCGCGAGCAACTCGAAACGCGCATTCTCCGGGACGTAAAAAATATCCGCATGGTGACGATCGACCGCGTAACCCTGCGGATGCACCTCGACGGAATCACCGAGCAACTCCATGGCCCGGGCAAACCCACGCGGCATATCCAAGGGCAAATCCCGCACCGCAATCTGCTCGGCGAGGTCGTAGCTCGGAAAAATGAGCGCACCTCCCGCATGCTCCTCCTCGGCATTGCCGAAGAGATTGGCCGCCATTCCGAGCTGCGTTTTGACCTCTTTTTTGCAGTATCCAAAGTAGTTGTCGGAAATAATCGTCACCACCACACCGCGCTCGTCGCGCGCCGTGATCTTGAAAGCTGTGCCATCGTTGTAGATTTCATCCGGCGATTCCCAGCACATCCCGTCGCGCCGCTGGCGGTCGGTTGCCTCGTTCCGGGACGGCAGTCCAAGTTCCGCCTTGGTCAGCTTGTTGAGGTGCGGAGCCAGAATGACGCAGCCCGTGTGCCCGGTCCAATGTTCGGTATCGAGCGCGGCATCGTTATCCGGGAGATTGGGATCACCGGCATTGCCGAAAATGCTTTCGACAAAGTCGAGATTGCAAACCAGGCCGCCCGGCACAAAAAAGCGCACCTCCATACTTTTCTCCGGCGTCACTCCCGGCACCTCGGGGCAGACCACCGGCCGGAGCAGGAGAGAAACAAAGCACTCGGCCGGGGTGGGAAGGGTCGAGGTGAAAGGCAGGCGCAACAGTTCTGCCGGCGGATTGAGCGCCGCTTTGAGCAGGCGTCCGAAGACCGCCTTCGGCACCGCTTTCTTGTCGTCGGGCACAGGCAAACCGCCTTCGGTGACATGAAATATGCCCTGCGTGGTGCGGCGATCACTCTTCGGGTTGTGCAGCACTCCCTGCCGTACGCGATACGAGTTAATAATGTCGGAGGAGAACTCGTCTTTGTCCGGCGGCAAGGACAGCTGCCGCGCAAGGCCGTGCCGGTCGAGAGCGAAAGTCTGGTTGGGCAGGCGCGGCACCTCGACCACGTCCTGCAGGTAATCATACAGAAAATTCTGGATGCGCGTATCGGTGGGGGAAAGATGCTTGGCCAGCAACCGGTCCTTCTCGCGATGCAGCGCCATGAGCCCGCCGACCAGGTCGGCGAATTCCGCATCTTGCTCGATGGGAAAGGTCGGACAACCGAGGTCCCGTAATTTGAGGTTGATGTAGAAGATGCGCCGTCGCACCGCGTCTGTATCCTCGTCGCCGCCGGGCACGCCGCGCAGGGCGCCGATTTTCTTTTCCAAGTCTTGGTTCATGACAAAAAGCGAAGCAGTTTTAAGGCCGAAAGCACCAAGCGGCAAGAAAGTCGGGAGAAAATCACCCTTGCCTCCTGCTCTCCGGACAGGCACAGAGTCGCCGCATGGGAGAAGAATTGCCCGCGCCTTCCGCCGCGGCAGAAAAGAAGTTTGCCATGGCCCTCTCGGTCGCGGCGGGGGTTCTGCTTCTCGCGCTCAAAGCCGTGGCTTGGCAATGGACAGGCTCGACGGCCATTTTGAGCGACCTGGGCGAAAGTGCCGCGCATTTGGTAGCCGTTTGCTTTGCCGCCTACAGCCTCTGGCTGTCCCTTCGACCGGCCGACGCCAACCATCTCTACGGACACGCCAAAATAGGCTTCTTCTCGGCCGGGTTCGAGGGCGCCATGATCATGGCCGCGGCGCTGTTTATTCTTCATGAGGCGATTGACGCCGCTTTGCGCGGTCCGGAGTTGTCCAACCTCCCCATCGGGCTCGCCCTCACCACACTTGGTGTGGTGCTCAATGGCGCACTTGGCTGGCATCTGGTCCGCACGGGTCAGAAACGCGGCTCGATCATCCTGGAGGCCAACGGACACCACGTCCTGACCGACTGCTGGACGAGCCTCGGAGTCCTCATCGCCCTCGGGCTCGTGCAGCTCACGGGATGGCTTTACTGGGATCCGCTCTTCGCCGCCGCCGCGGCTTTGAACATTTTGGTTTCCGGTCTGCGTCTCATCCGCCGGAGCGTGAGCGGCCTGATGGATGCCGCCGATCCGGTCATCCATCGCCAGATCGAGGAATTGGTCGTTGCCGAAACCCGCAAGCACGGCATCACCCACCACAACCTCCGCCATCGCAACATCGGAGACGCGCACCACGTCGAACTCCATCTTGATTTCCCCGCGGACGTCCTCCTGCGCGATGCCCACCGGGTGGCAACAGAAATCGAGGATTCCTTGGAAAGTAAAATCCACCCCGCGGCGCGCGTCATCACGCACCTCGAATGCGAGGGCGACCACGCTTAGCCACGAACCGACAGGTACTCACGCGAAAGCCGTACGTACCGCAGGGCCCATTTTTGGATTTCCTCCTGCTCGGCCTCCGACAGGCTCCGCACGACCTTCGCCGGGGTGCCCAAAACCATAGATCCGGGCGGAATCTTCATCCCCTGCTTGACCGTGGCGTTCGCCCCGATGATCGAGCGCGTGCCGACATGCGCCCCGTCCAGAATGACCGCCCCCATCCCGACCAGCACCTCGTCTTCCAAAGTGCAGGCGTGAACAACCGCCTTATGCCCGACCGTGACCAACCTGCCGATGATGGCCGGAAGTTCGTCCGCCGTATGGACGACGGCACCGTCCTGCACATTGGATTGCGCCCCGAGGACGACCGGCGCGACGTCCCCTCGCAGAACCGCCTGGTGCCAGACGCTGGCCTCGGGCCCGACCTCGACATTAGCCACCAAGGTGGCATCCGGCGCGATGTAAGCGTCCGGCGCGATCCGCGGGGGAGTGCGGATATTACGGCCGATCGTTTCGATGAATTTTTCCGACAGATCAAAGGTCTCTTTGTTCACGCCTCCAACGGGCCTGCCCCGCCCCCTCCTGTCAAAACAAAATCCTGGTGGAAATTTTTGGCCCGCGCCCGTAATGGCCATTGACAGCATGCGGGGCCTCGGGGAAAAAACGCTTTGCCACGGAGGCCCCTACCTCCGGTCAAACCGCTCATCCCACTATGAACAAAGTCAAACTCATCGAATCGGTCCAAAAAGAACTCGGCAGCACGAAGGCCGATGCCGAACGTGCGGTCAACGCCGTGATCGAAGGGATCAAATCGCACCTCAAGAAAAGCAAGCTCATGCAACTTGTCGGCTTCGGTACCTTCAAGGTGGTCAACCGCAAGGCGCGTCTCGGCGTGAATCCGAAAACGGGCGAACGCATCAAGATCAAAGCTTCCAAGGGCGTGAAATTCGGCGCCGGGAAAGACTTGAAGAGCAAGCTCTGAACCGCTTCCCCCCGCGCGAGCAACCCCGTTGGGCCGGCCGGCTGAACGGGGTTGCTCCGTTTTATGCCGCCGTTTTTTTGTCGAGTCCGGCCCGCGGTTTGCCGCACTATGTCCGCGATGAAAAAAGCAATTCGTGTCGCCGTAACCGGCGCGGCCGGCCAAATCGGCTATTCTCTCCTGCCCCGCATAGCCAGCGGCCAGGTGTTCGGGGCCGATCAACCCGTCGTTCTTCAACTGATCGAAATCGAGCCCGGCATGGCCGCCTTGCAAGGTGTGGCCATGGAACTGCAAGACGGCGCCTTTCCTTTGCTTGAGGGCGTCGAGACAACCAGTGACCTCGACCGCGGCTTTGACGGAATCTCCTGGGCCCTGCTCGTCGGCAGTGTGCCGCGGAAAGCAGGTATGGAACGCAAGGAATTGCTCGGCATCAACGGCAAGATCTTTGTCGGCCAGGGCCGGGCGATTGAAAAGAACGCCGCTTCCGATGTCCGCATCCTCGTGGTCGGCAATCCCTGCAACACCAATTGCCTCATCGCCATGAGCAACGCGCCGGCCATTCCCCGCGAACGCTGGTTCGCCATGATGCGCCTCGACGAGAACCGCGCCAGAGCGCAACTCGCGCAGAAAGCCGGTGTTCCCTGGCGCGACGCGACCAACATGACCATCTGGGGCAACCATTCGAACACCCAGTTTCCCGATTTCTTCAACGCTCGTATCGGGGGACGCCCTGCCCCCGAAGTGATCAACGACCTTCCGTGGCTCGAAGGCGAGTTCATCAAGACGGTCCAGGAGCGCGGTGCCGCCATCATCAAGGCCCGCGGCCTCTCCTCCGCCTTTTCTGCGGCGCACGCCGCCATCGAAACCGTACGCAGCCTCACGACCAATACCCCACACGGGGATTGGCACAGTGTCGCGCTCTGCTCGGACGGTTCCTACGGCATCGAGCAGGGGCTGATTTGCGGCTTCCCGGTCAGCAGTACCGACCAACAAGCCACCATCGTTCCGAGTCTCCCGCACAACGATTTCGCCCGCCAGCGCATCGACAAATCGGTCGATGAGCTCAAGGAAGAGCGTGCCATGGTGGCGGATCTCCTGCCGGAATAACCTCCGGCCAACCGGTCAGGCAGCCTGCGACTCGCTCCGGTGCGCCAGCTTCCGCTTTTTGCCGCGCTTCGGCCGAACCGTGGTTTCCGATTTATGGCAAGCCACGATAAACATGGGGGGAATGCTGGCCAAAAAATACTCCACCTCATGGGCGGCATACATCTTGGTGTGCCCCTTCAGCTCCGGCGTCACTTGGTAAACAATGAACTGGCCATCCGGGGTCAGGCCGTCATGCACCTCGCGCAGGATCTCTTTTTTCTTTTTCGGATCGAGGTAGCTGAATGGTATCCCTGAGATCACGTAGTCGGCCTCGCTGAAGCCCAATTTGTGCAACTCGGTTCGGAAGCTGGCGGCGTCCTGCTCGTAAATGAGCACCCGATCATCGTCCCGAAACTGCTCGCGCAAATGCTCGGCCAAATGGCTGTCCAACTCGAAGGCGAGGAGCTTGGCGTCCGGAGCCAAGCGCTTGGCCAGCTCCCGGGTGTAGCACCCCTCCCCCGCACCGAATTCCACGAAGACCCGCGCCTTGGCGAAATCCATCTTGTCCAAGACCCGTCGGACGAGCCCCTTGGAACTGGGGAGGACATAGGCCACCTGGAGCGGACGGGCCAGAAAACGGCGGAAGAGGATGGCACTCATGCGAGAGCCCATGCTAGGAGTCCAAGCTATGCCGAATCAAGCGCAAGGTGACCCTCCCGGCCCATGACGGCGCCACGCACCGTCGGATTGGCCACCTGCACGGCACTCGTCGTGGCCAACATGGTCGGCACCGGCATCTTCACCAGCCTCGGTTTTCAGGTCGGCGAAATCCCTTCGCGCCCGGCGATCATGGTCCTCTGGGGCCTCGGGGGCGTCCTCGCCTTGTGCGGGGCCCTGTGCTACGCCGAACTCTCGGCCGCGCTCCCGCGCTCCGGTGGTGAATATCATTTTCTCGGGAAAATTTACCATCCCGCCCTCGGCTTTATGGCTGGCATAGTGTCCATCATGGTCGGCTTCGCCGCCCCGATGGCCTTGAGCGCCTTGGCCTTTGGATCGTATTTGCACGGGCTTTTTCCCGGAGTCCAACCCCTCGCGGCCTCCGTCGCGGTGGTTGTTCTCGTCACTCTGGTGCACCTGCACGACCTGCGGCTGAGCAGCGTATTCCAAATTTTTTTCACCGGGCTGAAAATCGCGCTCGTTCTCTTTCTTATCGCGGCTTTCTTCAACGCACCCGCTTCGACTCCCTCCGCCGCCGCGCCGTGGACCGACTACATGCTGACCGCGCCTTTCGCCGTCTCACTCATGTTCACGCTCTACGCCTATACCGGATGGAATGCCGCGACTTATATCTTGGGTGAAGTCCGCACCCCGGGTCGGATCATTCCCCTGGCCCTGACAGCGGGCACGCTAGCCGTCATGGCCCTTTACCTCGGTCTCAATGCCGCTTTTCTTCATGCCGCGCCGGCAGGGGCGCTCGCCGGACAACTCAACGTGGCGCAAGTCGCCGCCCAGGCCGTCTTCGGCCAAGGCGGAGGACGCTTGGTCGCCGGCGTTATCGCGCTCGGCCTCATTTCGGCCATCAGCGCCATGGCCTGGGCCGGACCCCGTGTCGCCATGGTCATCGGCGAGGACTACCCGCGCGCTTTCGGTTGGTTGCGCTGGCGCACTGCGGCCGGTATCCCCGCTGCGGCAGTGCTCGGGCAAAGCCTGCTCACGCTCCTGCTGCTGCTCACCTCGGCCTTCGAGCAGGTGCTGGTCTACACACAGTTTTCCCTTTTAGCGTGTAGCTTTCTCACGGTGTCGGGCGTCATCGTCTACCGCTTCACGCAGCCGGATTTACCCCGCCCTTTCCGCGTGCCTTTTTATCCCCTCACCCCGCTGCTCTTTCTCGCGATCAGCGCGTTTGCCATTATTTACACCGCAGCGGCAAAACCGATCGAGGCCCTCTTCGGGGCCCTTACCCTGCTGGGCGGATTGGGGGTTTACGCCGCGGTCTCCAAAGGCGAAAATCGACGCGGGTCATGAAGTGTTTCCACCTGCTGCTTGCGCTGGCTCTCCCGGTGACAACAGCTTCGGCTTTCTCGCCCACCGAATTGGGCGCCTTTCTGGCCGGGCGCCAACTCCCCGCCGCAAGCCCCCTCGCCGCACTGCAGGACTCCCCCGAATACCGCCAGCACGCCCGCGAATACGCTGCGCAATGGTATCGCTACGACGACCTCTATTTCGCGCCCATGCGGTTGTGGTCGGCCAGCGAACTCGTCCCGCGCATCGGAACCACGTCACAGGTCACTTACCTCTTCGGCGGACCGGATTTGATCAGCGCGTTGGGCCTTTTCCCAGCGGCACGACTGTATGCCTTGGGTGGACTCGAACCGGTCGGCAAGCTGGGCAACCCCCTCAGCCTGAGCCCCGGAGAACTCCACGCCAGCCTCGCCATGCTGCGCAAATCGACCGAAGTGATCATGAATTTCAGCCATTTCATCACCAAAGATATGAAAACCGAATTGGCCGGCTCGCATTTTCAGGGAGTCTTTCCCATTATGCTCGTCTTTCTCTCCTTCACCGATGCACGCATCGATTCAGCCGAGAGATTGACTCTGCAGCGCGACGGATCTCTCGTCCCGGGCGAGTCCGCCGGAGGCCAACCTGCCCTGCGCATCATCTTCCGCGCGTCACCCGGATCGCCTCCGGCGGAGGTGGTTTATTTGCAGGCCAACCTGGCCGACAGCGCGCTCGAAACGAACCCTGCCGTCCTCCAATGGCTCGCCTCCCGCGGGTCGTCCACCGGCTACCTCAAAGCGGCTTCTTACCTCCCGCATTCCGGCGGTTTTACCCGCGTGCGCGACTTTCTCCTCGGACATTGCCGGGCCATCGTGCAGGACGACTCGGGCATTCCGCTCTCGGTGCTTCGCGAGCGGGATTGGCAGGTTGTCTTCTTCGGCAAGTACACCACCCCACTGGATATTTTTTCCAAATACGATCAACCTGCTTTGCGGGCCGCTTACTCCGACGGCGCAGGGTTCAACCTGCCCTTCGGTTTCGGCTACCGCTGGCAACGCGGCGAGTCCACCCTCTTGCTCGCCCTGCCTCCCAACAATGCGCCGCGCGCCCTTCCAGTGGCACCTCGCACCGGCTACTGACCGAACAAACAGCGCAGAAACTCCGCATCGGAAAACCCGCGTCCACGACCCAGACGCACTACGGTCATGCGACGGGAGGGAATGATATAAACCCGCTGGCCGTGTGTTCCGATCATGGCGAGCAAATCTTGCGGGGCGGACCGGCTCAGGCAGGCGTTGGCCCAATCCTCCGGGGCTTTGGTTTTCCCCAATGATGATTCGATGTCGATCTCACGGGCGCCGGGACGCCCGGCACCCCGGTTGAGCCAGAAGCCGAGCGCATACATCCGGTTTGCCGCAGTCCCGGCGGCAAGCAAGGTCCTCACCTCGGCCGGCCAGCGCGCGCGGCCCATTCCCATGATAACCTCCCGCCCGGCCGGGAGAAGTTCGCGCGCGCCCATGCGGGCGCCGGTCGAGAAAAACAGCGTGCCGCGACCGTCGCGCCGCCAGCGCGCCACAACCCGGGCGTTCGCGCCCGGGACAAACTTGCGCAACCATGACTCGAGGGTTGTTCCGCGGCTCAGGCGGATCTCCTCCGCCAGCACCTCCCAGTGGGACGGCCCGTAGGCAAACTCTCCATGGCCATTGCTTTTCAGCCCTTCCAAGACAGGACCTTTGTCTTGGAGCCCTGGCCCGTAAAATGCGCGGTGCGCCGGGAGCAGTCCCGAAGTCTGGTTGAGAAGATCGGCGAGTGACACCCCTCGTGCGGCGGGGTGTGCCGCGAATTGGCCGAGAGACAGCCCGCCGGTCTTGGCGTCACGGAAAACACCGATCGAGACCAGACTCTTTGAGATGCTGAACACACGCGGCGACAGGCCGTCCGGCGTTCCCCGCTCATAGACGACGCGCCCGTCGCTCCAGACCAGCAGCGAGACTTCGCCGTGCGCCGCAGAGCAAGCCGCGGCCCGCGCCAGTGCCGCATCGTCCGCACTGAGCACCGGCGCCACCAGGCACGCCACAGCGACAATGGGACCAACCACACGCATCATCCGCCGCCAGCCCTGTGACGCCCTGCCATGGCGCGCGCCAAAGTCAGTTCGTCAGCATGCTCCAACCCGCCCCCGGCCGGCATTCCTTGCGCCAGCCGTGACACCTTCACACCCCGCGGCGCGAGCAAGTCCGAGAGGTAATTCGCCGTGGCCTCGCCTTCAACATCGGTACTCAGAGCGAGGATCACCTCGGTGAATACTCCCCGCTCCAAGCGAGAGGTCAACTCAGCCAGACGCAAATCCTCAGGTCCCACGTGCTCGAGCGGCGAAAGTCTTCCGCCCAGAGCGTGATAAAGACCACGGAAAGCACCGGAACGCTCGATGGGTAAGATGTCCGTAGCCCGTTCAACCACGCAGAGCAAATCCTCGCGGTCGTGGTCTAGGCAAATAACACCTTTTTCTTCGACCGCAAAAAAACCGCATGCCGCGCACTGGCGGACTCCGTCGCGCGCCGCAGCCAGAGCATCGGCCAGCGCGGTGGGTCGCTCACCATCGTCAAGGAGCCAAAGCGCCATGCGCTCCGCGCTGCGCGGACCGACCCCCGGCAACCGCCGCAACTCGCGCACCAGAGCCGCGAAAGGCCCGGGGTAATCAGCCGCCCTCACAAGCCGGAGGCTGTCCGCCGCGCTGCCGCGCTGCGTAAGGCAAAGATACGCGCGGCCGCATCGTCCCGCTCACGGGCCAAAGCTCCGAAGGCGTTCTCCGCCTCGGCCCAACGCCCCTCCCAGAAAGCGTCCCACGCACGGTCCCAAGGCGCACTCACCCCGTCGGCTTCCGCCGCCGGACCGGTCACCTCGTGCAACAAAACCCGTTCCCCTTCGAAATCCCACCACGCCATCCGCCGCGACTTCCACCCGGCGGCCACTTCTGCGGCCAGCGCCTCTTCGACCAGCAGACCCGCCGCATAACCGCGTGCCGCCGCCGCCATGCGGCGTGCCCGGCGCAGAGGGGTTCCTCCCACCGTCCACCGCACTTCCGCCGGAAAATTCCCGACACCCGAGACACATTCTCCGCGCGAGAGTGCGGCGCAACCACCCGCCTGCTTGACCCAAGCCCACAGGACGCGGACTAGTTCCTCCGTAGGCGCCGGCTGCCCCCAAAGGCCAAAGGCAAAAAGGGCACCCTCGCCATCGCAGCGCTCAAGGTACCCTCCCGCTTGATGAAAATGCCTCGCGGCACGATGGGCCAACTCCGACTTTTCCTTCCAGGCGGCATGTTCGCCTTCCGGATGCCCCGGCCAGAGAATCTCAGCCAAAGCAAGAATCTCGCCTCTCGGACCGTCCTCCAAATGATGCTCGTCCATGCGCAAGTGCAGGAATTCCGGACTGACCCGCCCCCCCACCAGCGATCGCCAGCGCGCGCGCCGCGAACCCGCAGGGGTGAAGGAAAAAGCCAACGCTCCCGCGCCGGCCAAACCCGCGGCGGTCATTGGCACGAGCGGACTCGCGACATAGCCGTAAAGCCCCGCCAGCCAAATCCCGCCGCCCAAGAGCCAAAGGGTAGCCAGCCAGATAAGAACCTTGAGGCCGCGCCGCGGAATATCGACCACGCACCAAGCAACCCATAGCGCCAGGAAAACCGCCAAAATGGCCTCGACCCGCGGGTTGACCACAGGCGGTCGCCATCCCGGCCACCCCGGCAACATGGGCACCCACAGCAGGGGCAACGCCAGCACAATGGCGACCAGTGCGCAAATCAGCGCAGCTTTAAGATGCAGGGCCGGCACGTTTTTCATCAGAGGAATCATCACGATACGCGCGCACCACCAGATCGCTCAAGAACTTGTCGGGCGACTCCACCGCTTCGCGCGGAAGCAAAAGCGGGCGGCCGGCGGTCGGACACTTCACCAGGCGCAACCCGAATTCGTAGTCTTTGAACAAGTCCGCGCACAATTCGCGCACCGGCCTCTGACCATTCACCGCCATCTTGACGAGGAGGTCAAGGGCTTCGGGTGCGAATTTCAAAGACAAACCTTGCGACTGCCCGAGACGCTCGGCGAACTCTTCCGCGCTGCGCCGCAAAACGCGCAGACGCTCGTCTTGACCGCTGGACCGCAGCTGCGCCAAGCGCTCGGCCGGCCGCTCGATGAGGTCCAAATCGATGCGCAGCGACGTCGTGCCGGAGCCGGGTAGCTCGAATTTGAAGTCGCGCAGCAGGCGCTCGCACACCGTGAGCAAACCCCGTGCCCCAGTCCCTTCCTCTGCGGCGAGTGCAGCAATACGATCAAGCGCCGCATCGTCAAAAACCGCTTCGATCCCGAAAGCCAGAAAAGCACGTTCGTACTGGCGGAGCACGCTGCCCTCGGACTCGGACAAAATTTTACGCAGGTCGGCCGCGGTCAATTCCTCGCAGGCCACGCGCACCGGAAGACGTCCGACAAATTCCGCCTCCATCCCGTATTCGATCAGATCGGCCGTGGTCACCCCATGCTGCCAAGCCCGGTCCTCCGCCGGATCCGCCGGCGCGGCAAAACCGATCTGCGCCTGCTTGCGCCGCTTCTCCACGATCTCCTTCAATCGCGGAAAGGCTCCGCTCACGATGAAAAGGATGCTCCGCGTATTGACCGCCTGCCGACCGGGCTTGCTCCCGCGCTGCAATTCCATCACGGCCTGCATCTGGCCCGCCAGATCCATCGGGTTCCGCAGCGGCACTTCCGTCTCCTCCATCAACTTGAGCAACGCGGTCTGCACCCCGCGCCCGCTCACATCCCGCCCGATCATGTTGCCGGACGTCGCAATTTTGTCGACCTCGTCGATGTAAACAATGCCGTGCTCCGCGCGCTCGGTGTCGCCATCGGCCTTTTGCACCAGTTCGCGCACCAAGTCCTCGACATCGCCGCCCACGTAGCCTGTCTCGCTAAATTTTGTCGCGTCGGCCTTGACGAAGGGGACACCGATCAATTCCGCGATGTGCCGCACAAGGTAGGTTTTGCCCACGCCGGTCGGACCGGTAACGATCACGTTCTGCTTGGCATATTCGACCGGCGCCGTCTCGCCGCGCCGGGCGCGCTCACGCAGAAATTTCGCATGGTTGTAATGGTCGCATACCGCGATGGAGAGCACCTTTTTCGCTTCGTCCTGTTTGATGACATAACGGTCGAGGTGTTCCTTGATCTCGCGCGGCGTAAGATGAAAATTGAAGACGTCATCCGTGTCACTCGCCACCGGCTCGGATCCGCCCGCCGGCTCGGAGGCCGGAGAGGCCGGTTGTTGGAAGGCAGTTTGCAGAAAGGCTTGCAGGCGCCGTTGCAATTCGTCGGGCCCGGGAAGGTTGGGTTCGCTCACCCCGCCATCTTAGCCGCGGCCGGCCCGGGCGCAAACCCGCTAGCCTCCCGAGAGGAGCTTCTCGGCGACCCGCCGGTAACTGCTCCAACCCTCCACCTCTGGGGCGGGATCAATCTCGAGAAACCGGGCCAAAAGAAGATCGGCCTCCTCCTTGTTCCCGAGCGACCAGTCCGTCACACCGGCCACGAAAAAGACCAGCGATCCGACTCCCGTGACGGGATACCTCGCCAAATCGTCAAGGAGCAGAGGTTCGGTGCGCAAACCGAACCCGGCAGAATCGAGAAACATGTTGGCCAGTTCACGGTCCTCTGCCCGGTCGGAATACAACCCCGCCTGGGCAAGCGACCGCCACCGTTCCTGGGCCGCACTGGGATCCCCGGTCAGCGCGTAGGCCAGGGCGAGGTTGAAAGCCGCCCATTGGGCACGAGCGCTGCCCGGCAAGGCCACCGAAGCCGCTTTCCGAAAATCGTCCTGGGCCCCACCAAGGTCTCCGGCCACCAAGGCCCCGAGGCCGGCAGCCATCGGATCGGGGGCCATTTCCTGCCGCCCGCTCATCATCACCCCGCGCAGCGCGGTAATCTCCGGGCGCCCGCTGGTCAGGAAGAGCCCGGCCCCCACCAAGAGGAGGACCAAAGCGGCAGCGACCGAAATCAAAGTCACATACAACTTGGTGCGATTGGTCTCCACCTTGACCACTTCCCGCTTGGCTCCGGCCGGGCGGGCGGCCCGCTCCAGGACCTTGGCGCGGGCAAATTCAAGGTGCTCGATCAGTTCGGGATAGGACGCGTAGCGGTCGTCGGGATTTTTCTCCAGCATGCGGTTGATCGCGTAGGCCGTCTCCGGCGAAACATCCGGGGCGAAGGCCTCGAGACTCACCGGCTGGCTTTTGATTTGCTTGAGTGCAACCAGGCTCGCGCTCTCCGCCTCGAAAGGCGGACGGCCCGCGATGGCGTGAAAGAGCGTGCCTCCAAGACTGTAGATGTCGCTGCGGAAATCCTCCGGCTCGTAGTTCAACCGCTCGGGCGCGATGTAGTAAGGCGTGCCCCAAATTTCCCCCCGGGCCCCCGCTTCGTCCTCCAGCAGGCGGGCCAGACCGAAATCCACGATCTTCGTGGTGTGGGCGTCGGAAAAGAGGATGTTGCCGGGTTTGACATCGCGGTGAATCAGCCCCTTCTCCGCAGCGGCCTCCAATCCCTGCGCGATTTGCGCGCCGATTTCGAGCACCTGCGCTTCCGATACCCTGGTCTGGATGGCCATGAGGTCATCCAGCGATCCCTTCTCGACCAATTCCATCGCGAGATAAAATTGTCCGGACGCCTCGCCGAAGGAAAAAACGCGCACCGCGTGCGGATGGTTGACCGAGGCGGTCACGCGCGCCTCTTGCTCGAGTTTGGCCCGCTCTTCCTCGCTCGCGCTCATCTCGCGCCGCAGCACCTTGAGCGCGACCATGCGGGCTAGCGTGTGGTCGTAGGCCTTGAAGACCGAGCCCATGCCGCCCTGACCGATCAGCCCGATGAGTTCGAAGTTGTTGAAGATGCGGCGTGCGGCCAATCCCTCCCCGCAATGGGGACAAAAGATGGGGGCAAGGGGCAGTTCGTCGGTGACATCGATGGAACCGCCGCAGGACGGGCAGCTCTCGATCAGCGCGGGGAAGGTGGACTCTTCCACACGGCAAACCTTGCGCGGCGGCGGCGGAACGTCCAGCGTTTCCACCGGAACCCATGGATGACACCCTTCATTGCACCGCCGAGCAGCGCGCCGACCGCCTCGACCGCTGGCTCGCCGGGCAGTGGCCTGACTTGAGCCGCGCCCGCTGGCAGAAAGCGCTGACCTCTGGCCTGGTGCAAGTCAACGGCACCGTGGCCCGCGCCTCCGATCCGGTCCGGGCCGGCGATAAAATCGAGGCCCGCCTGCCGCCCGCCGCCGCAGTCCCTGCCCATGTCACGCCGGAAAATATCCCCCTCGATATCCTCTACGAGGACGATCACCTGCTGTGTTTGAACAAGCCTCCTGGACTTGTGGTCCATCCGGCGGTCGGCCATTGGCAAGGCACCTTGGTCAACGCCGTTCTCCACCACTGCGGTCCGGTCACCGCAGGGGGGGACCCTCTGCGCCCGGGGATCATCCATCGTCTCGACAAGGACACCAGCGGTTGCATCCTCGTGGCGAAAACAGAGCAAGCACTGACCGCGCTCGCGCGCCAGTTTGCCGACCGCACCGCACAAAAAACCTATCTCGCCGTGGTTCGCGGGCTTCCCCGCACCTCGGCAGGTTCGGTCAACGGCGCCATCGAGCGGCACCCCGTCCACCGCCAACGCATGACGGTCAGCCGCGGGCCAGGGGCGCGCGCCGCCGAGACGTCGTGGCGCGTCCTCAACTCCGATGGAAAGCTTTCCCTCCTCGAATGCCGGCCGAAAACCGGGCGCACTCACCAGATCCGCGTGCACCTCAAACACCTTGGTCACCCCATCGCCGGTGACCGCACCTACGGAGGCGGCGCCGATTATCCGCGCCAACTGCTCCACGCGTGGAAAATTGCCGTGACCCATCCCGTCACCGGCGTCCTCATGGAATTCACTGCCCCGTTGCCCGGCGACTTTCCCTTGCGGCCGGACCAAGCCAGCTCCTGACTTTTGCCTCCTCCCGCGGGCCGGAGCGCCGTCACCAACGGCGGCGCTGCTCCCTCGCCAACGACTCCAATTGCCGCCGTTCCTCGCGGCTGAGACCATCCATTCCTTCCTCCGCGACCCGGGAAAGCAATTCCTCGGTCTGCGCGGTGCGCCCGGCTTCGTCCGCCGACCACCGGACGCGCGGCGCGGCGGGGAGCCACCACCACGTCAGGAACACTCCAGCCAGGGCGCCCCCCAGATGCGCGAGGTGGCCGACCTGGGGAAAAATACGCAGCACGGCGCAAAGCAGGGAGACGAGAATAATCCCCCGCCCGAGCGTTTTGGCCTTCATGTTGACCGGCAAAACAAAGAAGAGCAGCGCGCGGAGCGGCATCTCGGGATAGGCCGTGGTGAAAGATAACATGATGCCGCATACCGCCCCGGAGGCGCCGATCAATTCCGAAGAGGGGGAAGCAAATGCGGTTTGGAGCAGACCGCCCGCCACACCGGAAAGAAGATAAAGCAGCAAGTATTTCGCCCGCCCGAGCAAGTGCTCGACTTCCGGGCCGATGAACCACAAGGCCAACACGTTGACCGAGAGATGCAGGAGGTTGGCATGAAGGAAAATATGGGTGAACAAAGTCCACCAGCGCCCCTCGGACAATGCTTGCCCGCTCAACGCCCACGCCGAAAGGTCCAATCCCCGTTCTCCACCGAGGAGCAGGACCTCGAGGGTGTAGGCCGCCACACACCCTGCCGCCAGAAGCACCGTGACCGGAGCCGCGCGCAACTTGTCCCGCAAATCTTGCATGGAGCGAGGCTAACAGCCGGGGCACGGGGGAGCAACGCGCGCTTCCCGCTTTGCATCAAGCCCCGTTGGGTTAACGTGGCCGGTCGTATGCCGCGCTGCCTCCGCCCCTGCCTCATCGCTGCCGCCGCGCTGGTCGGTCTGGCCGTCGCCGCCGTGCTGGCTTTCAACCTCCACTTGCAGTCGAACGCCATGCAGGAACAGTTGCGCAAAGCAGCCATCGACACCATCGGGCTGCCGCTCAATGTGCGCAGCGCCATTTACACGCCTTGGGATGGCATCTGCCTGCGCGGACTGGTCATGCCCGACATGGAAAATGCCGGCGTCAATTTCCTCGAGGCCTCCGAGTTCCGCATCATGTTCCGCCTCTGGCCTCTCCTCCGGCGCGAATTTGTGGTGAGCAGCCTGCGGCTGAACGAAGCCGTTCTCACCTGGAGGCAAAACACGGAGGGCAAATGGCGGGTACCGCGTCAACCTGCGGATGCTATCCCCGCGCCCGCCGGCACCCCCGGCATGGCACGCCCCGCCGTATCGCCCGCGCCGACCCCGGCCCGGCCGGCGGTGGAAATTGTCGGCGCCGTGGTGCCGGAACCGGTCATGGCTGTGCGGATCGACGGCATGGAAGTGCGGCGATCGCGCATCCTTTTCGAAAACCGCGACGGCTGGCCATTGCTCGACGCAGAAGGCATCACCGCACGGGCCAACCTCGGCGGCGACGGTAACGCGACCGGCGAAGCGCGCGTTCCCGAGGCCGTCCTCGCCGGCCTCATCGTGGCACGCGACCTCGCCACCGACTTCACCCTCGAGCAAGGTCTCCTCCAACTCACCGGCATCCGCGGGGAGATCGCCGGCGGAAGCCTCGCCGGGCAGGGCAGCGTGGCCACCATGGCCGAAGGGTCGCCTTACGAGTGGGACCTCCGGCTCGACGGCTTCCAAATGTCCGAACTGCGCATGCCGTCCTCGTTCGGTGGCACCCGCATGGAAGGCACCCTCGCCGCGCACTTCACCGTGCAGGGACGCAATGCCCCGCAACGAAGGTTGCAAGGGCGCACCCGGATCGACCTGGCCAACGGCCGCATGATCCCGTCGGACTACCTTAAAGGGCTCGGCCAAGTGCTCGGCATTCGCGAAATGCAGGGACTCGATTTCCGCGAGGCCTATGCCGAGTTGCGTCTCGATGACGATTTCATCCACGTCGCTCCGCTTTGGCTGCGCTCCGACGAGTTTGCCGTGGAAATGAGCGGACCGGTTACCCGCGGCGGCGGCCTAGATCTCAAAGCCCGTCTCCTCCTCGGACCATCCTCGGCCTCGCGCTTGGCCGCATTGACCGGCCGCGAGTTGCCCGCCGCCGGCATCAAGGACATGCCCGGCTTCCGGGCGGTTACCTTCCGCGTGACCGGAACCCTCGAGAAACCGCAAAGCGACCTCGCCTCGCGCCTGCTGGGCGGCGGGGCCGGCGGCCGCATCGGCGAATTTTTCCTCAACTTCCTGGGCGCCCCCTAAGCCATGCGCGTGATTGCCGGAACCGCGCGCGGCCTGCGCCTCGACTGCCCGGCTGGCGTGGCCCGCCCCATGATGGACCGCGTACGCGGGGCGGTTTTCTCCAGCCTCGGCGAGGCGGTCCCCGGCGCCCGGGCCCTGGATCTTTTTGCCGGCAGCGGAGCCATCGGCATCGAGGCGCTGAGCCGCGGCGCCGCTTCGTGCGATTTCGTCGACCGCAACCGCAAGGCCTCCGAGGTCATCCGCAGCAACCTCGCCCGCGCCAAGTTGACTGGCTCGGTCCGCATGCAGGACGTTGCCGCCTATATCGGACGCGCGGCACCTGCCACCTTCGATCTCGTCTTCGCAGACCCGCCTTTTGCCCTGGAAACCGGGGACCCCGCCCACCCGCACTCCCTGCTCGCCGGGAGCGACCTCGCCCGCTGCGTGGCGCCGGGCGGATTCTTCGTCGTCGAGTTGCCGCAGGAACCGCCCCGGCCTGCCCCGTCTTGGGAATTGCTCCGCAACCGCCGTTACGGGCAGGCTTGGGTGGCGATGTACCGCCGGACGTCCGACGCATGACGCGCATTCTTTACAATCTTCTCTTTCCCCTCGCCTTTCTTGTCATCCTGCCGCGCTACTTGGCGCGCATGGTCCGCCGGGGCGGCTACCGGCGTGATTTCGGGCAGCGATTCGCGCGCTACGCCCCGGAGTTGCGGTCACGCTTCGACCGTGGTGAATGGATTTGGGTGCATGCCGTCAGCGTCGGCGAATTGCTCATCGCCCTCAAACTCTTGGACGAACTTCACCGGCGCCACCCCGCATGGCGCTTCGCCGTTTCCAGCACCACATCCACCGCCCACGCTCTCGCCCTCGGGCGGCAGACTGATTGGTGGGTTCCCATCTATGCGCCGGTGGACTTTCCTCCCCTCGTGCGCCGCGCACTCGACGCCGTTCGTCCCCGCGCCGTCGTGCTGACTGAAAGCGAAATGTGGCCGAACTTCATCTGGACGGCCCGGCGACGCCATATCCCCGTTGTTCTGGTCAACGCCCGCGTCTCACCACGTTCCGCGCGCCGCTACCGGCGCTTCGCGCCGGTGCTCCGCGCCGTGACCCGACATTTGCAGGCCATCGGACTTCAGGAAAAGTCGCACGCCGCACTCTGGAAACATCTCGGCGTGCCAGCGCAGCGACTGCACCTGACCGGCAGTGTGAAATACGACCCCACCGGCGAGCGTCCGCAGGACAGGGACTTCCGTCCCGTGCTCGCGGGCTTCGGCTTCGACCCCGCCGACCCAATCCTTCTCGGCGGCAGCACCCACGAGGGAGAAGAGGAAATCCTCGCCGATGGACTGCGTATCTTGCGTAAACAATGCCCTGCGGCGCGCCTCCTTATCGCCCCGCGCCACGTCGAGCGCACCGCAAAGATCGCCGCGAGCCTCGCCCGGACCGGTTTCCGCGTGGCGCGACGCACGGAAACCCACACCGGTCCGGCTCCGGATATTCTCCTTCTCGATACCACCGGGGAATTGCCCGATTGGTATGCCTGCGCAGATGCGGTTTTTATTGGCAAGAGTCTACGCGGATCCGGCGGACAAAACCCCGTCGAAGCCATCCTCGCCGGCTGCCCCGTCCTCTTCGGCCCGCAGATGCAGAATTTCGCGGCGCTCCGCGAGGCGCTGCTCTCCGCAGGCGGGGCGGTGGAAATACACGATGCCAACGACCTGGCCGCGGAGACTGTCCGGCTTTTCACCGACCCGCCACACCGCGCCAAGCTGGTCGAGAACGCGGGGATCGCCCTGCAACCGCACCACGGTGCCACGGTCCGGACTGCCGGGTTGGTCGAAAACGCCGTCATGGGGAGTGACTCCGCCCCCTCCCGCGTGTAAACTGCCAAGGTTGATGCGGGCCAAACCCTTTAAAATCGGAAATGTCACCGTGGGCGGGAAAAAACTCCTCCTCATCCTCGGTCCGTGCGTCATAGAAAGTGAAAGGTCGGCCCGCCGTGCCGCCGCGCGGATTCTCACCATCACGCGCCGCCTCGGTGTCCCGTTCATCTTCAAGGCCTCCTACGACAAAGCCAACCGAACGGCAGGATCCTCCTTCCGCGGCCCCGGCCTCGAGGAAGGTTGCCGCATCCTCGCCTCCATCCGCCGCGACTACGGCCTGCCCGTCACGACAGATGTCCACTCCCCGGAAGAAGTCGCCGTCGCCGCACGCCATGTCGACCTTTTGCAAATCCCCGCCTTCCTCTGCCGCCAAACCGACCTGATCGCCGCGGCGGGGGCGAGCGGTCGCGCGGTCAATGTGAAGAAGGGCCAATTTCTCTCACCGTGGGAAATCGAACCCATCGCGCGCAAGCTCCGTGCCGCGGGATGCCGCCGCTTCTTTTTCACCGAGCGCGGCACGACCTTCGGCTACAATAACCTCGTGGCCGACATGCGCTCCATCCCCTGGATCCGCGCCCAAGGTTTCCCCTTGGTTTTCGACGCCACCCATTCCGTGCAGCGGCCGGGCGGCGGCGGCGACCGCACCACCGGGGACGGCGAACTCGCCCCTGTGCTTGCCGCCGCCGCGGTCGCAGCCGGGGCCGACGGCGTTTTCCTCGAGACCCACGAGAATCCGGCCAAAGCTCCGTCCGATGGACCCAACCAGATTCCCCTTGCCCGCTTGCCCGGCGTCCTGCGCCAACTTCTCGCCATCCGCCATGCGCTTTGACCTTTCCGTCCTGCTCGCCACGCTCATCCTGCCGTTGGCCGCCCCTGCGCAGGAAAGTCCGGGCTTGGGCCCCATCGACATTCCGGTCGCCATCGGCCAAAGCGTCAAAGAAATCCGCGTCCCCCACCACAACGCCCAAGGCAAACTCAGCCTGCGTCTGAACGCGGAGCGGGCCGAACGTTCCAGCAGCACCGAATTTACCTTCGGCGATCTGCGCATCGAAATCTTCGGCGAGGAGGCCAACAAAGCCACCCTCGAAGTCCTTCTCCCCGAGGCCGTCTTCGACCAAGGCACGCGCCGGCTAGTCAGCAACCGCCGCTCGGTCATCAAAGGCGAAACCCTCGAAATCACCGGGAGCCAACTCGAATTCGACATCGATACGCGGACCAGCCTCCTGCGCGGACCCGTCACCATGGTGGTCACCGCCTCCGACAAACTCCAGCCATGAGACCCGCCGTTTTTCTCCTCGCTCTCACCGCCACCGCGGCAGCCCAGACCGGCGCTGATCCGCTCGGGCTCGGACCCTTGGCCGAGACGCGACCGCTCGGATCCAAAACCGAAATCACCGCGCAAAAAGAGGCCACCTTCGACGAACAAAAAAACACCGCGATCTTCGTCGGCAGCGTGCGCGTGACCGACCCCAGCTTCCTCCTCTCCTCCGACCGGCTCACCGTGTTCCTCACGGCCGACCGCTCGGGTATCGAACGCGCCGTGGCCGAGGGCAGTGTTGTCATTGTGCAGCGCGCCGCGGGGGAGGCCGAGGAGAACAAAGGGGCGGTCGGGCGAGCCCAGCGGGCCGAATACCTTCCCGCCGACGGCCGCGCCACCCTCAGCGGAAGCCCGGAGATCCAACAGGGCATCAACCGCCACATCGCCACTTCACCCGGAACACGCATGATTCTCCACCGCGACGGCCGCGCCAGTACCATCGGGCCCAGCCGTACGGTGATCACCGACGCCGCCGCACCCGAATTGCCATGAGCGCCGAACTCCCCACCGCCAAGCCGGGCGCAGATGCCGCCCGCCCGATTCTTCAGACGGACCAACTGGTCAAAGTTTACGGCGGACGCGCTGTGGTCAACGGCGTCGACATCCATGTGCGCCGCGGCGAAGTCGTCGGCTTGCTCGGCCCCAATGGCGCGGGCAAAACGACCAGCTTCTATATGATCGTCGGCCTGGTCCGTCCGAATTCAGGCCGCGTCCTCTTCGACGACCAGGATGTCACCCGCATGCCCATGTTCCGCCGCGCCCGCGCCGGCATGGGCTACCTGCCGCAAGAGGAATCCGTGTTCCGCAAGCTGACCGTGGAGCAAAACATCATAGCCATCCTCGAAACGACCAAGCTCTCCCGCCCTCAACGCAAAGCCCGCTGCGAGGAACTACTCCATCAGTTCGGCATCGAGCACATCGCCAAAAATACCGCCCTCACCCTAAGCGGCGGCGAGAAACGCCGCCTGACCATCGCCCGCTCGCTCGTGACCAGCCCCTCGCTCCTCATGCTCGACGAACCTTTCAGTGGCGTGGATCCCATCGCGGTCTTCGACGTCCAGCAGATCATCTCGAATCTGCGCGACGCCGGCCTCGCCATCCTCATCACCGACCACAACGTCCGCGAAACCCTCGCCATCGTGGACCGCGCTTACCTCATCTTTGAAGGGCGCGTGGAAAGCGAGGGGCCCAAAGATTTCCTGCTCAACGACCCCGTCAGCCGCAGACTTTATCTCGGCGAGAGCTTCAGCATGTAAACGCCATGGCCTCCCTCGCAATCGAACCACCCAGCGTCGGGCAATTTTTCGAAACCAACGCCGACGCCCTCGGCCTCGAACTGGTGGCCGGAAAAACCGGCCTCGACCGCATCATCCGCGAGCCCACGGTCAACCGCCCCGGCCTCGCCCTCTCGGGCTTCTACAATTACTTCGCCCCGAAACGTGTCCAGGTTTTCGGCAGTGCCGAACTCAGCTACCTCCAAAGTCTCCCCGCCACCGAACGCAAGGACCGCCTGCGCCGGTTCTTCGGTTGCACCATACCCTGTCTGGTCATCGCCCGCCGGGCGAAACTTCCTCCGGGCGTCACCGAGTTCGCCGATCGGGCCGGCATCCCTGTTTTCCGCACCCCGATGATCACCATGAAGTTCATCAACGCCGCTACCATCGCGCTCGAACTCGACTTCGCCCCGCGCCGCAGCGAGCACGGCAGCATGGTCGATATCCTCGGCGTGGGTACCCTCATCCGCGGCGACAGCGGCATCGGCAAGAGCGAATGCGTCCTCAGCCTACTCGAGCGCGGCTACAGCCTGGTCAGCGACGACATCACCCGCTTTCGCGCGATCGAGGGCCGCGAACTGATAGGCGCCTCCGCCGAACTGACCCGCTTCCACATGGAGGTCCGGGGTATCGGTATCATCAATGTCGCCGCCATCTTCGGCGTCCGCAGCATCCGGACGGAAAAGTCCCTCGATCTCGTTGTGACCCTCAAAGACTGGACGGAAATGGAGGATGTAGACCGCCACGGCCTTCAGCGCCAGTTCTACAAGATCCTTGGCATCTCCGTGCCCCACGTTATTATTCCTGTTCGCACAGGCCGTGATCTCGGTCGTTTGGTCGAAGTCGCCGCGTTGGACCAGAAGCTGAAGTCCCACGGGACGGACAGCGCCAACGAGTTCAACGAACGGCTGATCAACCAAATGAAGGGCCAGTGACAAAACACATGGGAATCCTCGCCAAAAAAACCAGCGCGACGGAAAGCCGTCTTACTCGGGAACTGGTCATCCTCAACCGCTACGGGCTTCACGCCCGTCCCGCGGCCCTTTTCGTCAAGACGTCGAACCGCTTCAAATCCGAAGTCTGGGTCGAAAAGGACGGCGAGGAAGTCAATGGCAAGTCGATCATGGGCCTCATGATGCTTGCCGCTGGCCACGGCTCCAAACTCAGGGTCTCCGCCGCCGGCGCCGATGCCGAAAAATTCCTCAAAGAAATCGAGGAACTTGTCGCCAGCCGCTTCCACGAGGACTGAGCTGGCCGCGCATTCCCCCTTCCCCCCCCCTGCGCTTTCCGTTAAACAGCGCTCCGAATGGGCGCACCGCACGAGCAAGAAATCATTTGGCAGGGCATTGGCGTCTCCCCCGGCATCGTCGAAGGGGATGTCGTTGTCCATTGGCAAAACGAGGAAGAAATACCGGTCCGCGACATCACCCCCGCGGAAATTCCCTCAGAAATCGCCCGGTTCGAGGTCGCCCTCATCGCCACGCGCCAGGAACTTCTCGAAATTCAGCAGAAAATTGCCGGGGCGATCGGTGCGGACGACGCCAGCATTTTCGATGCCCACCTTCTGGTCGTCGAGGATCGCACCCTCATCGATGAAGCCCTGCGCGGACTCGAACGCGACCTGAATAACATCGAGTTCGTCTTCCACCAAGTTGCCGAAAAATACTGCCGCACCCTCGCCGCGATCGATGACCCCTACTTGCAGGAACGCGTGGTCGACGTTGAGGACGTCACCCGCCGCATCATCCGCCACCTGCTCGGCAAATCCCGCGAGGAACTCCACAAACTCGACCGGCCGCACATCATTGTTGCGCGCAATCTCACGCCCTCCGACACCGCCCTGATCAATCGAGAGCTGGTGCGCGGTTTCGTCACCGAGCAAGGCAGCCGCACATCGCACAGCGCCATCATGGCGCGCTCCCTCGGCATCCCGGCCATTGTCGCCCTCCCCGGCGTCTGCACAAAAACTGCCACCGGCGATCACGTTCTCCTCGACGGCTACAGCGGCAGGCTCATCGGCAATCCGTCCGAACAGACCCGGTTCGCCTACGGCCAAATCGAGCGCCAGAAAGTCGCGGTCACCCACCAGCTCGAGGCCATCCGCGAGACCCCCTCGAACACGCGCGACGGACGCCACATCATCCTCTCGGCCAACATCGAACTGCCCTCCGAACTCGACGCCGTCGCCTCCTCGGGCGCCGAGGGCATCGGCCTCTTCCGCACGGAATTCCTTTTCCTTAACAAGACGGTCCCGCCTTCCGAAGACGAGCAATACGAATCCTACAAACTCGTCGCCGAACGCTGCAGCCCCCACGGCGTCATTATCCGTACCCTCGATATCGGCGGCGACAAACTCATGCACCTGGCCGACCAGACCAGCGAGGACAACCCCTTCCTCGGCTGCCGCGCCATCCGCCTCTGCCTCGCCCAGCCCGAACTTTTCAAGACCCAGTTGCGCGCCATCCTCCGCGCCGGCGCCCACGGCCACATGCGCCTCATGTATCCCATGATCGGGCAGGCGGAAGAACTCCGCCGCGCCAACGCGCTCCTCGAGGAATGCAAAAAGGAGCTCGCCGACCGCGGGGTCCCTTACCGCCACGACATCGAGGTCGGCATCATGATCGAACTTCCTGCCGCCGCGCTCATCGCCGACCAACTCGCCAAGGAGGTGAAATTTTTCAGCGTCGGGAGCAACGATCTGGTGCAATACACCATGGCGGTCGACCGCGGCAACGAACGCATCGCGCACCTCTATCAGCCGACCCACCCCGCTGTTCTCCGCCTCCTCGCCATGGCCGCCACCGCGGCCCACGACAACGGCATCTGGATCGGCATCTGCGGCGAGATGGCCTCCGAGATCCATCTCACCCCGCTGCTCCTCGGACTGGGGATCGATGAATTCAGTGTGGTTACCCCCGCCGTTCCCCGCATCAAAAAAGCCCTGCAAAGCCTCGACTCTCAGGCCTGCCAAGAGTTCGCCGGCCGGGCCGCCAGCATGACCGATCCGCAGGAGATCGAAGCCATGTGCCGCGATTACGCCAAGCAACACTACCCCGACCTCTTCGATCTTTGAGTTTCTCCCGGCCGCCGCGCCGCACCCCGGCCGCCGCGACAATTCTGGCTGAAAACTGCACACCGAAAACTGTCAACTTTCCTCCTCTTGCGCCGCACCGATATCCGCCTCGCCTTGGACGAACTCCAACTTCGCCCGACGAAAAGCCTCGGGCAAAATTTTCTCCACGACCAAAACCTGGCCCGCGCCATTGCCGCCGCCGCCCTTCCCGTCCATGTCCCTTTCGCGGTCGAAATCGGTCCCGGCCTCGGTTCCCTCACCGCCCCGCTCCTCGAGCGCTGCGACCGCTTGCTGGTCATCGAAAAGGACGCCCGCCTGGCCGCGTGGCTGGGCCGCAGGTTTCCCTCCGACCAGGTCGAAGTGGTCCAGGCCGACGCGATCGACTTCGACTGGCGTCCGCTCCTCCGGCACGGCCCCTTTCCCCTCGCCGGAAACCTGCCCTACTGCGCCACCTCGCCGATCCTGCGCACCTGGCTCGGCCCCGGCACACCCGTCACCCGGGCCACCTTCGCCGTGCAAGACGAGTTCGCCCAACGCCTCGCCGCGATCCCCGACCAATCCGATTACAGCGCGCTCACCGTGCGCACCCAGCGACTCTGGTCCGTGCGGCGTGAACGCCTTCTCCCGCCGTCCGTTTTCTTTCCCGAACCCGGCGTCGATTCCGCTCTCGTTGTCCTCGAACGGCGGGAACCGCGCACCTTCCCGCCGGTTCGTTCCGTTTTTTTCGACGAGCTCGTCCAGCGCGGTTTCAGCCAACGCCGCAAACAACTCCGCTCCCTGCTCAAAGCCGACCCCGTAGTTTGGTCCGCTTGGTGCTCGGGGCAAGACCTTCCCCCGACCTGCCGCGCCGAAGATCTTTCCGTCCCGCAATGGGTCGCCTTGGCCCGCATCCTCGATCCCGCCGCGGCGACTCCCGCCCAGCATGACGGGGAACAATTCGATATCGTCAACGAGCAGGACGAAGTCATCGGCACCCGCCCCCGCACCGAAGTCCACGACTGCGCCCTCCTCCATCGTGCGGTGCACATTCTCGTCTTCAACCGCCGGGGCGAACTCCTCCTGCAAAAACGCTCCGCCTGGAAGGACCGCGAGCCAGGCAAATGGGATTCGAGTGCCGCCGGGCACCTCGAACCCGGCGAAACCTATGCCGCCGCCGCCGCGCGGGAAACGGAAGAAGAACTCGGGATCCGCCCCGGACTCACCCCGGTCGGAAAAATCCGCGCCTGCTCGAATACCGGACAGGAATTCGTCGAGGTTTTCACCGCGCAACATGACGGTCCCTGCGTGCTTCCTCCCTCCGAAATCGAAGACGCCCTCTTTGTCCCTCTCTCCCTTGTCCGCGACTGGCTCGCCGCCCGCCCCCGCGATTTCGCCCCCGGCTTTCTCGAAGTCAGCAAATTTCTCCCCGCCACATAGCTTCCGCCAAGCGGCGACAGGTAAACTCCGCCCTCAAGGCGTCTCGATCGCGACCCCGTGCATGGGCGCCATGTGCGCATAATTGTTCTCCACCGCTCCCGTCCGGAAGGCCCGGTTGCCATGACCGAAGGCATTGACCGCGGCCGGGTGCAAGTTGCGGATCATGATGCCATTGGCCCCCACACCCGCCGCGCCTTGGGCCAGCGCATCGACCGCCATCGACGTCTTGGCCTCGTCCGAAAGGAAAGCGGGAAAATAGACGTGGGCCTCGACTAGAGCGATTTCCCGGAAGTTGGCAGGGAGGCCGCCATAAACCGCAACCTCCGTGGGATCGATGGGGGGATTAGGTGGACCCATCAACTTTACCTTGGTGCTCACACAGCCCGTTGCGGCGAGGAGACAAAGACCTGCAGCCAGAGCAGTAGCCATTCGGATGCGGCGCATATTTCACTGCTAACAGATGACAGCGCAGGGTCAATCTGCCACTCCGGCCGGATGAACATGCGCTTCGAGCTGGCGGCGCCGGGCCGGGGGTCAAGGCAAAGAAGGCCTTCCCGTGCGGTTTTTTGCATTTGGAGGTCGGTCCGCTGGGGTGCCACCAGACAAACTCATCCCATTGTTCCTTGGAAAACCGTTGCAGCGTATCTACGTTTCTTTCATGCGTTTTTCCTCTTCCCTGCCCTGCGATGTCGCCTTTTCCAAGTCACGTGCTTTCACCTTGGTCGAACTTCTCGTCGTCATCGCAATCATAGGCACCTTGGTTGGCCTCCTCCTTCCGGCGCTTCAGAGTGCGCGGGAGGCTGCGAGAAGGAGTCGACAGGATGCCCGGGCTGACCAGCGCCAAATCATTTCGGATCTCATCGGCGCCATCAAACAATATGACTCCAACGCTGTCGTCGAAGTTTATGGCATCAATTCCAACGGAAGTAAGACACCCATCCCGCAATCGGACTTGTCATCGATCTCCGACAATGCCGAGGTGACATTGAATATCCCCGATCGTGGTTTGCACACCATTGATTCGTCCGACCAGCAAGGATTTTTCCGTTTGATAATCGGTGCCAACTACCAAGGACAAGTCGGACCGGCGACCTTCTATCTCGTCGGGCCAAGCCCGACCGACCCAGAAGCTAAGGAATATCTTTTGTCTGTCCCCCGTCCTGGAGGCGGAACCCTTCAGGATAACGCTTATGTCATGTCGAATAGCCAGGGAGAGTTGGAAGAGGTCTACAGGATTGAGTATAGAGCCTCAATCGATGGGAAATGGAATACCCATCCTCTCACTTCCGATACGATCGCGTTTGACTCTCCACAGCCTTAAGGCCCCCTGATCGCGGCAGGAGGTTCTTGCATCGGGATCTCCGCATAATCTGCTCCCACCCCGGATCAAGGCAACGCGAGTGAAGGAAACTTACCGAATGCGCGGACTTTTTTTCGCAATCCCTGCCCGCCGAGAGCAGAGATACCTTTAGGGCTGATTACCCGCCTGAACACTAGACTCGCGAGCTTTTAAGTGGCCACCAAAGCGAGTGGGTCGGGTGGGACTCGAACCCACAACCAACGCCTTAAAAGGGCGCTGCTCTACCATTGAGCTACCAACCCTCGCATGGTGAACGCGCACTGTAGCGCGCACGGATGCAGGCTCAAGATTTTTCCCCGGAACCAAGCGACTGCAACGCCTGCCGCACTTCCGCGGCATGGTCCCCGGTCTTCGCACTCTCCACGATCCAAGCAATCTTGCCGTCCTTGACCAAAAAGGACTGCCGCTTGGGCACTCCGAGCACGGGAATGGTCGGCACCCCGAAGGCCTTGGCCACCGACAGGTCCGTGTCGGCCAACAAAGTGAACGGGATCTGCTGCGCGTCGGAGAATTTTTTCTGCGCCTCCACCGTATCCGCACTCACCCCGATAATTTGGATGCCGTCCGCCGAGAAATCGGGGAAAGCATCGCGCAAGGAGCAGGCCTGCGCGGTGCAACCGGGCGTTCCCGCTTTGGGATAAAAATAAACGAGCGTCGGGCCTTGTCCGTAGACGTCCGCCAACTGAACTTCCGCGCCATTCTGGTCACGCGAAGAGACGCGCGGCGCCTCGTCGCCGACGGACAGGGCGCCCGCCTCGCGGGTCAGGCCGAGAAATGAAAGCATGAGAACAAAAGTGAATGAATAACCGTGCATGGACGAGAACTTATCGCGCCCGTGGCTTGATGCAAGGCACCGGAGGCCGATCAACCCCCACCCGCTTCTCCTTGCCAAGCTCGCGCCCCGTCCGAATGATCCACACCCGATGGCCGAGCAGGAGAACCGCAGCAACTGGCGCCGCCTTGTCGCGCTCGCCGTTTGCGCCTTGTTTGTCCTCGGCGCGCTGATCGCCCTGCGTGGCCCCGATGCGATCAGCGCCGCAGCGGCCGAAGAGTCCGGTCTCTGGCTGCTGTCCGGTCCCTCGTTCTGGAATCCACTCACCCTCTTGGCCGCGCCAGCCACCACCGCCTTTGCCTTGGCCGGTCCGCGCGGCTGGCAAAACCTTCACGTCTTCGTCGCCTGGTTGGCGGTGCTGACTTGGTTTTGGCCGCTGCCTCTCCGGACGTGGCGGGGTCTCGGCCCGCTGGTGCCCGCTCTGCTTGCCGTGGTCCTCTCGGGACCGGCCAGCGGTTGGAGCGGTTTTGGCCTAGCGGTGCTCCTCATGTCTGCCTGGCGCACTGTGACCTTCCACTGGTCGCCGCGCCTTGTCGCCCTCACCCTCCCCGTCGCCATGTGGCTTTCGGTCTGGCTCTCACCCGGCGGACTGCTCTTGGCCGCGGCCTTTACCATCGATGCCTGGTCACGACTGCCTCGTCGCTGGGCCCTGGGCGCCATCGCCCTTTCCGTCACTTCAACACAATTCACCCCGCGAGGCTTTGGCGTCTGGCCGGAAGCGAACATTTTTCTCTTCTGGTCCCCGCAAAGCGAACTCTCCGCCGCCGCCGTACTCGCCCTGCTCGCCGCTCTCGCCATCCTCGCCTTCGCCGCGGCCGATGCGTGGCGCCACAACGCCAAGGGCGCGGTCCTTGCCCCTACCTTGCTGCTGATCGTTGCGGCCTTCGGCCAGACCGCTCTCCTCTGGCCCTTCGCCCTCTGGCTTATTCCCGCTTGGCCGGCGGCCGTCGACCAATGGCGGCACACCGGTTTTGCCTTCCGTTGGTGGATGCAGGCCGCGGCGATCCTTGCCGCGGCCGCACTCGTCGTGCCCCCCGCGCTGGAGGCGGCGCCGCGCTGGTATGCTTTGGCCATGGCCCCGACCGCGATCCAGCCGACACTCACCCGCCCTTCTCTCCCGGCTGACGGGCTGGTCTATATCAACCCGGGTGGCTTGCCCTTGGCCCGCCTGGCCGGCCCGCTCCCCGCTTCGGTCGATGCCGGCGGCGCAAAGCCGCTCGGACGCGAACCTTCCCTCTGGCGCGCCCGCGACCGCCAAACCCGCTTTGACGCGGTCTGGCTCCTCGGCGAAAAGTCCGACTACGCAGCCCTCGCCCGCCACCTCGGGGAATCTCCCGACTGGCGATTGGAAGCCGTAGATGCGGCGGGCGTGCTTTTTCTCCGTGCCCGGCAAGCCGCAGAATTCGCCACCGAGCCGGCCCAACAACTGGCGCGCGAAATGTGGGGCGGAGCCAACCGTTCCGCCTTCCTCGCCGACGCCGCCCTCTCCGCGCTGGCCGCCAACGCGCTTCCCGAGTCGGGGGAACTGTCTGCGGCGGCCGTGCGCAACTCGGACCTCTCCGCGCCCGCGGCTGCGGTCCGGGCCCGCACCTTGGTCTCGCTCGGCGACGTGCGTGGCGCACTGGAAGAAAGCTTGCGGGCCGTCGACCTCGACCCGTCGCTCCCGCTCGCCTGGGAGGTCCGCACCGAGGCATGCCTGCATGCCGGACTGACTGACAACGCCTACGCCGCCGCGCAAAAAGCCGCCACCCTAGCTCCCGGTGACAACGGCACGCTGTGGCTCGCCGCCCGCGCCGCCAATGCGGCCCGCGCCTTCCAGACCGAAGCGGAACTGCTCGAGCGCCTTGTCGCCCTCACAGCCGCGCGCGGCGGGGACACCGGATTTTACCGGCTCTATCTCGGACAATCCTACGCCAAACAAGGGCTGGCCCGCCCCGCCCTGCGGGAACTGGGCCTCGCTGCGGAATCCCCGAGCTTGAGCGCGAAACAACGGAACGAACTCGAGGAGGAAATCGCCTTGATTCGTTCCTCGCCCGGCGCACGCTGAACCGGTTTCTGCTTAACGCGCGGCCCGGCGCGATGTAATTTCGCGGCGTGAGCAAAAAATCCGCCCGCGTCAACAAATCACCCCTTCGCCGTTATTCCTCGCAGGTCCTTGACGGACCCGAACGCGCCCCGAGCCGCGCCATGCTCTATGCGGTCGGTTTCCAGGCCAAAGATTTCGCCAAGCCGCAGGTGGCGATCGCCTCCACCTGGAGCATGGTCACCCCCTGCAACATGCACCTCGACGTGCTCGCGCGCGAGGCCGCCGGCGGCGCCAACGCGGCGGGAGGAAAAGCCACCATCTTCAACACCATCACCATTTCGGACGGAATTTCCATGGGGACCGAAGGGATGAAATACTCGCTCGTCTCGCGCGAAGTGATTGCCGACTCGATCGAAACCGTCATCGGCTGCGAAGGCTTCGACGGCTTTGTCGCCATCGGCGGATGCGATAAAAACATGCCCGGCTGCATGCTGGCCATCTCCCGCCTCAACCGCCCCGCGGTCTTTGTCTACGGCGGCACCATTCTTCCCGGCTGCCTCAACGGCAAAAACCTCGACGTGGTCTCCGTTTTCGAGGCCGTAGGCCAGCGCGCGGCTGGCACGATCAACGACAAACAACTGCAGAAGATCGAATCCTGCGCCATTCCCGGCGCCGGATCTTGCGGCGGTATGTACACGGCCAACACCATGGCCTCGGCGATCGAAGCCATGGGTATGAGCCTGCCCAACAGCTCGGCGCAGGTCGCCATCTCCGCGCACAAGAAGACCGATGCGCGCGACGCCGGTGCCGCGGTGGTGAACCTGCTCAAGCGGGGCATCGTTCCCTCGGACATCCTGACCCGCGAATCCTTCGAAAATGCCATCACCCTGATCATCGCGCTGGGCGGTTCGACCAATGCCGTGCTCCACCTTCTCGCCATGGCCCACGCGGCCAACGTCAAATTGCACATCGACGACTTCACCAAGATTGGCCGCCGCGTCCCGGTGCTGGCCGACCTCAAGCCGAGCGGCAAATATCTCATGTCGGAACTTGTCGCCATCGGCGGCATCGTCCCGCTCATGAAGCAACTCCTCTCGGCCGGCCTGCTCCACGGCGACTGCCTCACCGTGACCGGCACAACCCTCAAGCAGAACATCGCGCCTTTCAAACCCTACCCCAAAGGCCAGCGAGTCATCCGGCCGCTCAAAGATCCGGTCAAAAAAGACAGCCACCTCGTCATCCTCTACGGCAACCTCGCACCCGGCGGGGCCGTGGCAAAAATTTCCGGCAAAGAAGGCGAGAAATTCCGCGGCCAAGCCCGGGTCTTCAACTCGGAAGAAGCCGCCCTCGAAGACATCCTCAAAGGCTCGGTGAAAAAGGGTGACGTCATTGTCATCCGCTACGAGGGACCTAAGGGCGGCCCCGGCATGCGCGAAATGCTCGGACCCACCTCCGCGGTGATGGGCAAAGGCCTGGGCAAAGATGTGGCCCTCGTCACCGACGGACGTTTCTCCGGCGGCACCCACGGGTTCGTCGTCGGCCACATCACACCGGAAGCCTTCGATGGCGGGCCGCTTGCCTTGGTTAAAAACGGCGACACTATCGAGATCGACGCGATCAAGCACCGCCTCACCCTCGACATTCCGGCCGCCGAGATGAAGCGGCGCAAGGCCAAGTGGAGGAAGCCCGCCCCGCGCTACCGACGCGGTGTGCTCGCCAAATTTGCGGCCAGTGCCACCAGCGCCTCCACCGGTGCCGTGACCGACGCCGGGCTCTGATGCTCCGCGCGGTCATCTTCGACTGGGACGGGGTCGTCGTTGACTCCTCGGCCCACCACGAGCGCAGTTGGGAAATCCTGGCCAGCCGCCGCGCACTCCCGCTGCCGCCCGACCACTTCAAGCGCGGCTTCGGCAAGAAGAACAACGTGATCATCCCCGACCTCGGTTGGGCTGTGGATCCGCAGGAAGTTGCCGAACTCGCACAGGAGAAGGAAGAAGCCTACCGCGCGATGGTGCGCGAAAAGGGCATGCAGCCACTGCCCGGAGTGCGCGAACTCCTTGCGGCCCTGCGGGCCCGGGACATCCCCTGCGCCATCGGTTCGTCGACCGAACGCGCCAACCTGGATCTTCCCCTCGACCTCATGGCCTTGCGTGATTTTTTCCGCGTGATCGTTTCCGGCGAAGAAGTCGTGCACGGCAAGCCGGACCCCTCTGTCTTTCTCCTCGCCGCGGAAAGACTCGGCTTCGCACCGGCCGAATGCGTTGTCATCGAGGACGCGCTGGTCGGTATCGAGGCTGCCCGGCGAGCCGGCATGCCGGTCGTGGCCGTGGCCACGACCAACCCGCTCGACGCCCTCGGGGCCGCCAATGCCGCCGTGCCCAGCATGGCGGAGATCACGCCCGAACTCCTCGCCTCGCTGGCCCCAGGCTAAAAAAGTTTGTCCTTCGGCTTGCGCGGTTGCGCTTTCGGTGGAACATTGCCCGATATGCCGAAGACGACGAAAGTCTTGCACCGTCTCGAACTGCACCTCCCCTACCATGGCCCCGCCTTGCGGACCATTGCGTGCTTGATCGAGGAAAACCTCTCCTGTCATCCCTCACCCAACGCCAAACTCGAAGGCCTCGAGGGCGAATGGGGACCGGACATCGCCCAATCCTGGGCTGCCTTGCACGACCTGATGGAGCAGTTGGAGGCCGCAGCCGATCACGTCGATTCCGCGCTGGAAAGTGCGGATTGCTAGCCGCCCGAGTCCGCTCGGCCTGAGCGCGCCGAAGCCAGCGAGCACGCTCCAGCATCGACCTCCCATGGTCGCTCAGACAACTTGGCCGGAGGCCATCCGAGTTGCTCAAAGAAGTGGCTTTGCCTCTGGCCCTCTTCGCCGTGCTCTTCGGTATGTAGCTCAGTCTGGTCCCGGCGGATTTCCGCCGAGTCGTCTTCTCTCCTAAAACAAAAATTGTCGGCCTCGCCTGCCAACTTGTCCTGCTGCCACTCATCGCCTTCGCGCTCGCCCTCGCCTTCCGCCTGCCCGGCGAGCTGGCGGTCGGGCTGATGGTTCTCGCCGCCACCACTGACCGTCTTCCGAGACCTGAATACGCACCATCTGGGCATCCTTGAGCAAGCGATGGGTCGCCTTGTCATTGAGTAGAATCGCCGGATTCTTCTCGTGCATTAGTGCGGCCACATCGTGGTTGGTGATCCGCATTCGGCGTCCATCGGTCCCGACAATGCTACCCTTGACGAAGGCGATGCCGTTGATGGCGCACACCGGTTCGTGGTCGGAAAAAGGGTCGGCAACACATGGCACTAAGTTAAGGAAGTTTCAGGAGGATTCTCGACGCCGGATTTCCGACGGGGTAAAGGCCCCACTTCGTGCCGGGGTTTTGTCATGAAACGATAGTTTCTTGGTCGGCGTTTCCGGAAACTAGGTTCGATTCGCCCCCCCCCCTCCTCCGACTTTTTGAGTCTACCAAGCAGGGCAATGTTCGAAAAAGAGAAGAGAGCACCTTTCAAAAAAGCACTCTTTTAGGGAATCTAACAACCAGACCCTGGCATGAGAACAACAGGGATTAGGTGATCTGTTTTTATCATGTACGTTTTATTCGGCACAACATCGACCCAGTTCGTAACCAGATCCGGCTCTCCTGAGCTTTTTGTCCACACCAAAATCCTCAGGTGCTCGGCGTCTTTAGGGATTTTCAAAGTAACATTCCCGGATTTGTCAATTATTTGCACCTGGCTCATATCAAGCGGTTTTCCACACATCATGGCCTTATTAGCATCGTCAACGGCCTGAGCCGATGACGCCCATTGCACGGCCATCCGGGATTGTCGTTCTTTGCTGGGATGGGAAGTCTGGTTGTCAATCGCCACATTGTCGGCAAACCCAGTGGCTGAAAGGACAAACGTTGCGAGAAAAAACAGCGTCTTTATCATTTTATTACTTTTTGTCATTCAACAGTTATCCCGACTTGTGGGACGCAGGGCGCATCATCTTTTACTTTTGGACCTTGCAGGGGGAAGGTGCCGCCTGAGCAAAGCGACAAAGGCTTACCGGTCCCTTTGAATACGGACTTCGGGATATGCACTGTTACGTTTTTGATGACGTTGACAGCTTCTGCAATCTCAAAGTCGCCGACCATGCTTAGGAATTGGTAGCTCTCTTCCGCTGTCAGGCCTTGAGTGCGGACGAGGAAGTCGATGGCGTTTCTTGAGGCGAGCTTCATCGCTTCAAGAAGATCAGTGTCGAGTCCTACAATCATCCAATGGGTCGCATTTTCGATGATGGGCCAACTAAAGGCGTTTCCACCCTTTCGTTTCGCTTTATCAAGAACCCCTTCCGCTCGTAAATCCTTTCTCACAATAAATTGCATGGTGATCCCTTCATAAGCAGTCTCCAAAGCGGTTATATCGATTTCTCCGTTGCTCTGCATAGCGTGAGAATCTCCCGTCCAGACAAGGGCTCCTTTCTGAAATACAGGAAGGAAGATGACGGAGCCTGCCTGCAGCTCTGGCTGGTCTAAATTCCCTCCAAAAGGCCCGGGCGGCACGGAATTAAACTCACCAGCTACCGGCTGAGCAGCTGTCTCAGGCTGAATGTTGACCGGCCAGCCTTGCGGCCAGTCCAGGGGAGGAGCTACGGCAAGCACGCCTGGGAAGGGCTTTAGCTGCAGGCATATCCCTTTGGTGAACTCAATGGTGTTGTTTACCTTGTCGAATTTGAAATACTTGATGATGGGTTTTGTGAAATCGTCTAAAATCCCTTGCGTTGGGCTTAAGAAATTATATCCCCAGTCGGTGAGTTTTATATCGAGAATGCGGATCTCTATGACATCGCCAGGTTCAGCCCCTTCAACGTACACAGGTCCAGTGACTGAATGCATGCCGCGTCTTTTTTGGATGTCATTGGCCGTATAAAACTTGGCGATATCTGCAGGTGACGTTTTATTAAATTGCATGACTTGAAGACAGCTATTCCATGTTTCCAGGGTCACAGTGTCTCCTGATTTTACTTTTACGACAGGGGGCTTGCTTAAGGTGAAAAGCCCGAGCGTGACAGTGTCAGATGTTGCCGGAACTTTGCAATCATCCGCCATAAGTGGTGATGCCTGCAAAGTAGCGACAATTAATAAGAAAACTTTTAATTTTTTTAGCATTTTTTCTCTTGGTGAATAAAAGCCATGAGTGGGGCTTGGGAAAATGAAATGCAATAAATTCCTTTAGAGGGATCTATCGCTGGGGGCAGGACCACTTTCTTCGGGAATTCCCCGAAGGGGATGAAATCTCTCAGCCCAGAGTTGTCCCGCGGCTGCGGGACTCCCCTCGATATCGGATCAGCCGAGATCAACCCCGACCGGGGTGGTACCCCGTTTCCACAGCGCAATCTTTGTCCGGCGTCTTTCTGCCCGTCGTCTTTTCCACCAAAGGGCGATTTCCGTTTTTGTCCGACGAGGATGTCCGCCGGGAAGTTCACGCTGTTTCCGCCGGCATCGCCATGCCCGCGGTCGTCTACAGTCTCTTTATGTTTCTCAGCGGTGGCCTGATCATCTGGTGGTTTGGCCGCCCCAACGGGACAGTGGCAAAAACGCTCTAGCCGGGCCTGCGGTCAGCCTCCATCCATGACCTCCTGTCATGGGGGATAACGAACTGGTTTCCGCCAAACGAAGCGCGCTGCCGGCGCCGTTTGCTTCAACCTTTCCTCACGTCTTCACGCACTTCCTGGACGTAATTCACGGCAATCAACGCCGAGGTCACCGTGGTCTGATCGAGCAGGTGCCTCATGTCGACAAATTCGCCCGCCTCGACCACCCGACGCATCTCGACATCCATGTCCTGCGTCCCGCTGGGAGAAGGGGCAAGGCGGAAAAAGACGGCGTGATTGTGCAGCACTTCATTCTGGGCGGCTTTGTTCGCCGGATTGAGGTAGAACATCCGGCGGAGCCGATCCTGATCGATGTGCGACAAGTCAGCGGTCAAATCCTCCCCCGCCCCGCAAATCAGGGCGGTCGTTCCTTGGTGGCGCGGGGTTTTGTCCGACTCGAACCACGTGTCATAGTTCGACACATCGGTGATCATTTTGCCATTGGCCGGTCGGTTGGTCAGGAGCGGCGACCTGGTAAGACCGGCCCCGAAGGCCTCGTGGATCTCGGCCCGCATGGCCAGACCGAGCACGCCGCGGTAATCCGCACGCCGCTCCTTGGCCTGGTCGAAGAGGGCGCGGTAAATGTCGCGGATGGTGGCCGGACGCCCGGGTGCGGCGGTGAATTCGACGAACTCATTGAATCCCCCGCGGATACTCGCGTTGAATCCCGTGCGGAGTACGACACTGGTCGAGGCTTTGCGCGGGATCATGTAGTCAGGGGTGTCGTTTCCGTCGGTCGGCAGCCAGACCATGGTTCCGGCCAGCATGACGGCTTCGCCCATGAGCGGAAGGTAGTCCCCGGGACTCCCTCCCAAGGCGCCAAGGCCGAGCGAGTATTCCGTTTCGAAAAAGGGCTTGTCCGCGACCAATTCCGGGGTGATCGCGCAGTCGATGACGTTGGCAATATCACCAAGGATGTCGATCGTGCCCGCACCGCTCCCCAAGGTGTGAAAAACGAACGTGCCCGCCTCCGTTTCGCTCGACTGGCCGCGCCGGGTGGAGGATCCGGACGGCCGGAGAGCGCGCACCGCCTCGTCCACCTTGGCGTACGCCGGGATCAGGCCGGAGAGTCCCGACATCTCGATGACGGAAGCGCAGAAAGGCTGGAGACCGGACAAAGCGAAGGCGGATCCGGATGCCGCCGCAGACTTTTGCACCATGACGAGGAGGCGCACGCCAGCGCTGCTCAAGTAAGAAAGTCCGGCGCAATCGAAAACGGTCGGCACGCCAAGTTCGATTGGAGGCAACACGCGCTCCGCTTCCTTCGCGCCAAAACCGTCGAGCCGGCCGGTGAATTTCGCCACCCGGACCCCGCAGGTATTTTCCAGGCTGATCTTCACAGGTGCAAAGTCCGCTTCAAGGTCAGCACATTGAAGCCGGCTTCGCGCCGGTAGTCCTGGCTGTCGGTCAGCTTCTTGCAGAAGTGGACCCCGAGTCCTCCGATGGGACGCTCCTCGGCCGGCAGAGTGACATCCGGATCCGCGCGCAGGAGCGGGTTGTATTCCGTTCCCCGGTCGGTCAGGACGATGGTCAGTAAGCCGTCCTCCACCGACAAATCCAGGGTGGCCGCGTGCTCCCGGTCCGGCACACCGCCATAGTCGATCACATTGGTCACCAGTTCCTCGGCCACGATTTGCAGCGCGAAAAGGTCCTTGTCTCCCAGTCCCGCCGCTGCGGCGAATTCCGCGGTGAAAGGCTCGAGCTTTTGCAGCTCGGTGCGGTCGGCAAGAAATTGGGCGGAGGCTTTCACGGGAAAGACAGTTCGACCAGCGACACGTCGTCGTCAAACACCGGTTGGCTGTTGAGCGCGCGCAGCTGCTCCATGGTCCAGGCCGCCGCGTTCTCATGAGGCGCATGGGACAGCAGTTGCCGCAGATCATCATGCGACATCATCGAGCCGTCGTGCCGCACGATCTCGTAAGCCCCGTCGCTGAACACGAAGAGCCGCGCGCCCGGCGGGATGACCGCTTCGGCGGAGGCAAACTTCATTCCCGGCATGGCGCCGATGACAGGTCCCTTGGCCGCAAGGATCTCCGTGGTGCCGTCGGCCCGCACGAGAATGGACGGCGGATGGCCCCCGCCCGCGAAGCGCATACGACGCGCGGACGGGTCGTAAATGCCGCACCACGCGGTGAAGAACATCTCGCCGTGTTTCTCCATGGGGAACGCGTTGTTCAGCCCGGTGAGCACCTCGCCGGGATCGGAAAAATTCACTCCGGGCAGGGATTCGGCACGGATGACGTTGAGCACACTGATCGAGAGCAACGCGGCGCCGACCCCGTGTCCGCAGACGTCGAGCAGACAGATGCCGAACTTGCCGTCCTTTTCGGGTCCGTAGCCGAAGGCATCGCCTCCGAGGGAGGAGGACGGCAGGAATTGCCATGAGGCGCTGACCGGGCCGTCCTTGATCGGCGCAGGCAGCACGCTCTGCACGTAAGCCGCCGCCTCGGAAAGTTCAGCGGCCAGCTTGGCTTGGCTTTCTTGCAGCGCGGCGAAGGCGGCCTGTTCGGCATCGCGCAGGCGTTTACGGTCGAGCGAGGACCCGATGCGGGCCCGCAGGAGCACGGGATTGAACGGTTTGGGCAGATAGTCCTCCGCCCCCTGCTCGATGCACGCGACCACACTTTCGATCTGATCGAGCGCGGAAATCATGATGACCGGCACGTGCCGCAGTTTTTCGTCTGTCTTGATCCGCCGCAGGACCTCGCGGCCGTCGATCCCCGGCATCATGATGTCGAGCAGCACAAGATCGAAATCCTCCACGGCCAGCCGCTCCAAGGCCGTGGCTCCATCATAAACCGCCGCGCAGGTGTGGCCTTCCTTTTCCAACCGACGCTGCAGCACCGTACAATTCTCCTCCTGATCGTCGACAATGAGAATCTTCGCCGTTTCGCCGGCTAGCGGAACAGCTCCCACCGGTTCGGCTGCGGGAATAGCAACGTGATCTTTCGCTCCGACGGCAGCGCTCTTTCCATCGACGGTTTCAGCACGGGCCCCGACCAAGGCAATCCGCCCCGGCTGGATCTCCCGCGTGATCAAGTCGGCCAACCCGCGGGCCGCCCGCCCGATTTTTTCCAGATCTTCCCTCGTCCGCGCATTCTCCTCGCCCTCCAGGTCCTCGGCGACCAACTCGGAATATCCGATGATCTGGTTGAGTGGCGTGCGCAGATCGTGACGCAAAGCCGCCACCGCTTCCTCCCCGGATGCCGCAGGATCAGACATTGGGCAGAAACTTTCCGATTTTTTCGAGCAAGCGCGGTAATTCGATCGGCTTGGTATCGTAGTCGTCGCAACCCGCGGCCATCGCCTTTTCCCGGTCGCCCGCCATGGCGTGCGCGGTCAGGGCAATAACCGGGATCTTCGACAACTCGGGGTCCGCCTTGATGGCCTGCGTGGCCGCCCAGCCGTCCATGACCGGCAAGCTCATATCCATGAGAATGAGGTCAGG
The DNA here is from genome assembly GCA_903934135.1 of uncultured Verrucomicrobiota bacterium. Lineage (GTDB taxonomy): Bacteria > Verrucomicrobiota > Verrucomicrobiia > Chthoniobacterales > JACTMZ01 > JACTMZ01. The sequence continues at coordinate 7,505 of CAIZMQ010000064.1, read as the reverse complement.
CCTTTCGCTCCGCGTCATCTCGACGCCTTGCTGACCGTCCATGGCCATGACAATGGCGAAGCCTCGCCGCTCCAGACGGCGCGAGAGCATATCGCGGTTCATTTCGTTGTCTTCGACGATGAGAATTTTCGGCATGGGGATCAGTTTGGGTTGAGATTGCGGCGGATTGTTTCGAGCAGATTCTCGCGCTGCCCCGCCCCCTTGCGCAAGGTCTCTTGCACGCGCCCGGACAACAATCCGCGCTCATCCACCGTGAGATCTTTGGCCGTCAGCACCACGACGGGAATGGCAGCAAAATCCGGCCCCTCCGCACGCAGGGCGTCAAGGAAGGCAAAGCCATCCATCTCCGGCATCATCAAATCGAGGACGATGAGCGCGGGACGCGACTCATGAACCAGGCGCAGGGCCTCGAGGCCGTTGCGGGCATGACGCGACGGGCGGCCGTCCGCCTCGAGCGTGCGCCGCACGATATCCGCGGCCATCGGGTCATCTTCGACCACCAGCACATCCTCGCTGCGGCTCCCGATCCGGCGCGCCACAGTGCCGAGCACCCGCGCCTTGTCGATCGGTTTGGTCAGATAATCCGAAGCACCGAGGGCAAAGCCCATCGGCTTGTCCTCGACCATGGTCATCATCACGACCGGAATATCCGCCGTCGCCCCGTCGCCCTTCAGGGCGGAGAGCACGGCCCAACCGTCCATGCTCGGCATCATGACATCGAGCGTGATGAGATCCGGACGTCGCTCGCGGGCCAGACTCACCCCCTCGGCCCCGCCCGCGGCGGTGAGGACGGCGTATCCTTCTTTTTCCAGCATGCGTTTGAGCAGGTCGCGTGAACTCGGGTCGTCATCGATGACGAGCAATGTGCCGCGCGCGCCCACCGTCAGGGTCTCCTCCGTTTTGGCCGCGGCCGGTGCAGGGGACTCTTCCGGTTCGGGCGCCGGTTCTTTCCCCTCCACCGGGAGAAGGGCGGTGAAGGTGCTGCCCCGGCCGGGCTCGCTCTCGACCGTGATGTCCCCGCCGAGTAGACGACAAAACTTGCGGCTGATGGCCAGGCCGAGCCCGGTGCCTCCGTATTTGCGCGTGGTCGAAGCGTCGGCCTGCACGAACTCGCCGAAAAGTTTGTCCTTTTGCCCGGGTGTCATGCCGATGCCGCTGTCGCTCACCGCGAAGGACACCAGGTGGTCGGCCCGGCGCGTGATCTCCAGCCTGATGCGCCCGTTCTCGGTGAACTTGCAGGCATTGCTCAGGAGGTTGAAAAGGGTCTGCCGCAATTTGGTCAGGTCGGTACGCATCGTGCCAATGTCTTCGGGGCAGCGAAGCTCGAAGGTGTTCGCATTCTTGGCCACGAGCGGCTCGATCGTGGCGGACACGTCGCGGGCGGCCTGCGCGATGTCGACCGGCTCGAGGTAGACGGTCATCCGTCCCGCCTCGATTTTCGAAAGATCGAGAATGTCATTGATCAACTGAAGCAGGTGCTTGGCCGAGGAGAGGATCTTCTTCAAGTCGGGCTCCATCCATTTGTCCCCCGTATCCTCCGCCTCCTCGAGCAGCATTTCGCTGTAGCCGATGATCGCATTCATCGGCGTGCGCAATTCGTGGCTCATGTTGGCCAGGAAAGCACTTTTGGTTTTGCTCGCCTCCTGCGCCAAGGCGCGCGCCTCTTCCGCATCCTCGACCGCATCCTTGAGGTCGGCGGTGCGTTCGGCCACCGTCTTCTCCAAATTGGCGTTCCAAGCAGCGAGGCTGGCCTCGCGCTGGCGGATCTCGTCGGCCATGCGGGTGAAGGCCCGCCCGAGATCGCCCACCTCATCGCCGCGCTGCAGCAAGGGCGTGAGCTTACCTCCGGTCATTTGCCCTGCCTCCAGTTCCGCCGCCGCAACGGTGAGATGCCGCAGCGGACCCGCCACGCGGTGGGCAATGAGGCCGACCGCCCCGAGGAGGACAAGCAGACCGATCCCGCCCACCGTGCCGAGCCGCCAAGCCAAGGCACGCACCGGAATAAGAAGGGTGGCATAGGGCACATCGAGCACCACCTTCCAGCCGGAGACCGGTGCGGTAACCCAATAGACAATGCGCTCGGCTCCGTCCGATCCGCGGTAGGTCGTTTGGCCGGAAGGTGTCGCCTGAATTGATACCCCGGCCGGAAGTTGCGAAATATTCGCTCCCGGATTTCCCTCGCCGATCATGAGGCTACTATCGGGGTGCGCGATGATCTTTCCCGCCGGGCTGACCAGATAGGCGAAGTCCGACTCGTGCCCGGCCATTTCTCCAGCCATGGCAATGTCGACCTTCTTGATCAACTCCTGCATATCGTCCAGCGAGATATCGACGCCCGAAATCCCGTAGAATTGCCCCTCCGGACCAAAGACCGGGGCATTGACGCTGAGCATGGTCACGTCCGAGCCGCCGCCGTCGAAATACGGTTCACTGATGGTCAGTTGGCCGGATTTCTTCGGGCCCCAGTACCAGAGGGTCGACGGCTGGTCGATGTGGAAGTCGTTCTTGTTGATCGTGGGGGCCGGATAGGAATTCCGGTCGATCCACGGCATGGACATCGGGTCGCGAAAATCCGTCTTCTCGAAAGTGTAATAGGCCCCGAAAACTTCGTTGGCCGGAAAGCTGTCCATGATCCGGCGCAGTTCGAGCATGACATCCGGGTCCGGGCCCGGGCCGCGCAGCCCCTGCACGGCCGCCATGGTGGTGACGAGTGACTTCACCCGCCCGACCATCGCGTCGATTTCGACCGCATGGACCCCGACCTCGGCCAAGGCGCTTTGCTTGGTGCTTTCGATCAGCTCGGCCCGCGCGGCGCGATAGGCGAAAAGAATGAGCACGGACATAATGGCGCCCGCGGCCAGAGCAGTCCACAGAGTGAGCTTGCCCGCCAAAGTGTTGAGTCCGAAGAGGCGCCGCATAAATGCCATCCCATCCATAACCCGCCCGCCGCCCGATCGGCAACGCCGCAACGGCCCAAGCGGAAATTTCTTGCCGGGCTTCGGTGCGGAGGGGCATCTTTCAGTTCATGCAATGTTCCTTCCTCACCGACGGCAACGTCCTTGTCGCCTGTCCCTCCGGCCGCATCGACACGGTCACCTACAACGATTTCAAAACCGCCCTGCACGCCGAACTCGACCGGACGCAAGCCAAGCACCTCGTCATCGACCTGACCGATCTCGAATATGTGAGCAGTGCGGGCTTCCGTGAATTCTTCCTCGCCGGACGCCGGATGGGGCGCGACGGCGGCAGTCTCTCGGTGTGCAGCTTCCAGCCCCAAGTGAAGGAGCTTTTCGAAATCGCGCAGTTCATGACCGCTTATGCGGTCCACGATAGCCGCGAGGCCGCCGTCACCGCAGCCAAAGCCTCCTGATGGAAATCGTCCGCCGCAGCGAAAACGGCATCCCCATCCTTGTCCTAACCGGCCGTCTCAATCAGGCCAGCGCCGATGCCCTGCACGCCGCGGCCATGGAAGTTGCCGGGGACGAAACGAGCAAAGCCCTGGTTGTCGACATGGGCGGAGTCGATTTTATTGCCAGTGTCGGCATACGTTCCCTCATCCGCCCCTCGCAAGCTTTGTCGATGCGCGGCGGGAAACTCGCCGTGGCCAATCTCAGCCCACAAATTAGCGACTTTTTCAAGCTGACCGGCCTCGACCAAATGTTCCGCGTCTACGAGACGGTCGCCGACGCCACCGCCGCCGTCGCTTAAGTTCCCCCACATGCAGTGGTTACAGACCGCCGCTACAAGCACACTCAAGTTTCCCTCTCAAGTCTCACCCCTCGCCGATCGCCCTCCCCACTTCCGCCCGAAACCGATCAATCATCCCGTCGACATACTCGCCCGGATCCAGCGCGGCATCCTTGATTAACGGCGTGAGATCCATCCCGAAAATCACCTGTGCCGCGCGGTCTGGGGAGTGCGGATCTGAAAACGTGGCATGCGCCGCCCGCCGGCCGGCCACCGCAAGGTCGTAGCGTTTGCCTCCGCCGATCTGGGAGACAAAGCAGGCGGATAACTTCGCCGCCAGCGCCTCGTGGCCCGTGACGTCCATCACCACCTTCTCGTTGTCCGGCAGCCAATCCAAATCCCGCCATCCTTCGCAACCGATCACACGTTGCGGATGGATTTCAAGAGGCAGCGAACGCAAAGCCTCTATGGTGGCCCGAGCCACGGCGACATGCGTCGGATGCTTGTCGGCCAGGTTGTGGGTGTAGACCACCTCGGGGTTGGTCGCCTCGAGCATCCCGCGCAAATCCTCCCGTAGCCGCGTATCCCCCGGGTCCCTCGCCTCCGGGCTCGTGTAGGCAAGCTGGGCCATCGCGCCATAATCACCCGCCACCGCCGCCGCCCGTTGCTCCGCCCGACGCAAATCCGCCATTTCCGCATCGCCTAATCCCGCGTACACGCCGCTCCGCGAACTGCCCGACCCGTCCGTGCAGGTCACCCCGCAAAACCAGTGCTTGGTCTTGCCGAAGCATTCCGCGACCCCATGGAAGGCCATGAATTCAAGATCGTCCTGATGCGCCCCGATCCCCAAGTGGGTGGTGCGCGCGAGGGCCGCGGCGGCCGGACAACCATCCGGCACAAACACCTCCGCTGCGGCTTGGAAAAGTTTCACCGTGAAAATTTGCCGGCGGAGGGGGTCGAACCCACACTCCCTTGCGGGAAACGGATTTTGAGTCCGTCGCGTCTGCCAGTTCCGCCACGCCGGCTGAAGCATTGATCTATACGTCCAAATACACCCGAGGTAAAGCGCACCTTGAAGCGCGACAGCCAAATCGGCGGAATGGAAGGTCCGGATCGCGCGGGAAATGAAGCGCAGGACCACGGCAACCAACCTTGGTGGGCCGAAGAACTCAACATGGGCCACCCGAGCAGGGTCTGCAATCTCAACAACGGCATTCAAATTGTAGGCCTGACCCCTTTTCCGGTGTGACCCTCGACAGATGCAGAGGGCCAGGAATAGTGATGAATCATCACCACTATTCCTGTCTAGACTCGCTATGGGCGCTTACTGCCGCTTACTGCAGGTTCGGAAAGTCGCTGGCCGGGTAGTAGCCGGAGTCGACGATGGCGGCCCTGACATTGTCCTTGGTGACGGTGACGATGGAAGATGGTTTGGCCGGGATATCGATTTTACCGTTGTAGTAAGTGGTGGTCCTATCAGGCACGTCACCGGTGAGATAAGCGACCGCTGCGGCGATGGCATCATTCACCAGAGTGCGGACATCCTTGAGGACGGTCATGGACTGCTTGTTGTCGATGATGTACTGCACGGAGGCCTTCTCGGCGTCCTGGCCGGTGATGTAGTAGGCCGTGACGTCTTCATCCGCGGCGAACGCATCGGCGATCGAGCGGGCGGTGCCGTCGTTGGGGGCGACGACGAAGACGGTGCCCTTGTCGGCCGTCGAAGCGGTGCTCAGGTTAGCCTCGGCGAGGTTCTTGGCGACGCTGGAGTCCCAGTTAGTGGTGACCTGGCCGATGATCTTGGCCATTTCCTCGCGGGTCAGCTTAGCCTTGGCCTGGAGGGCGACAGCTTCGCTGGAGTTCTGGACGACGAAGGTGCCGTCGGCGATTTTGGGTTGCAGTTTGTTCCAGGCGCCTTCGAAGAAGAGGAAGGCGTTGTTGTCGGAGGCAGCGCCGGTGTAGAGGTACAGGTTGTTGCCCTTGGCGGCGCCGGCCTTCTCAGCCAGGAACTGGCCCCAGGCCTCGCCGACCGCTACGCTGTCGAAGGTGACGTAGTAGTCCACCGCATCGGTGTCGCGGATCAGGCGGTCGTAGGAGATGACCTTCACGCCGGCATCACGAGCGCTCTCGGCCGCGGCAGCAGCGGCTGTCCCGTCATGCGGGCAGATGATCAGGACTTCGATGCCCTGGCTGATCAGGGCCTCGACGTTGGCCTTCTCTTTGGCGGAGTCGCCCTCGCTGAAGAGGATCTGGACGTCGTAGCCAGCTGCCTTAAGCGCCTCCGTGAAGCGGGTCTGATCCTGGATCCAGCGCGGTTCATCCTTGGTCGGCAGCACGATGCCCACCGGCACCTTGCCCGACGCCACCGGCAGCGCGGTTTGGAGGCGGAGGAACTTCTTCGTCTCGGCCTCGCGCGGGTTGCTGAAGGTTTGCACCTGGCAGCCTTCCGGCGCGGCAGTGACTTCCGGTGTCATGGTTACGTTGTTCGTGGTCCATAGTCCGACAGTCAGATCGATCAAAGACTGGCCGTTGACGGTCAGCGTCGGATCGTTGGTCCGGACCACCGCGGTGATGGAGAGCGTGTTGGAGGTCACGGTGGTGACCGAGGGCACGCCATTGGTCGCTGTCGGGCTGGTCGCCCCGCCGATCGCGTATTGCAGCTGCAAGGCCGGGGTGAGGCTTTCTCCGCCGCTCCAGTTGGTGAAGGTCTCGCCCGAAGCGGTGACCGTGCCGCTGGCCGCATTGCCCGGATTGCCTACCCTCGCGGTGTCGATCGTGATCAGTGCCCCTTGGAGGTTGGAGTTAAGGATGAAGACGGCAAAGAGTGCCGCGACAAGGTAGGATCTTTTCATGGTTATTTTTTTAGGCCGTGAGTTGAAGCAGCAAAACCGCTGCGTTGCCGCAAAGACAAGCCCACGGCCGTGGAACCTGAAAAGAGCACAACGTCACCACCATGCTCCCCCTGCCCGCCCGCGCAAGGCAAATATCAATCACGACAAAAATGTCCCGGCCGCCCGACTAGAAATCGCCCAGACACTCAAAGCCAGCCCCACCAGACCCATCGCATAGACATGCGCAGCCAAGCCACCAAGGGGGCGGCGGGGGTAGCGTAAAGCAATGATCGTCGATACCCCCGACCATATCGACCAGCCGAAGATTGCCGCAAAAGCTATGACAATCTTTGCGTCAACCTAGCGCCTGCGCCTCGTCATCCACAGCGCACCGGCGGCGGTCATGAGGAGAAGGGCGTAGGTCGAAGGTTCGGGGACACTCGCGACACGAAAACCGATGCCGCCGTCCTCGAACGTCGGATCGAGGAAGCTCCGGAACGAGGAGCGCAAGTTGAGCTCGGTGTTGAGAAAGTCGCCACCGCGGACCGCGCGGGCCTCGGACGAAGAGCTGCTTGTGCCAGCAAAGGCACTTTCATTCCACTCATACACATTGCCGCCTTGGCCCATCGTTCCATACGGGCTCAAGCCTCCAGCGCTGTCCACTATGGCCGGAACCGCGGCAACTTCATTGTAAACCGCCGTGCCCGCATTGGTCCCGCTGGCCACCGCCGTCGGGACGCTGCTGCTCGCCGTCGGATAAAGAAAGTAGTTTGTCCCAGCCGCGTTGTAATACGCAGATTTGTACCACTCGTTCTCGCTAGGCAGAAAGTAGTAGGCATCCTTGTTGCGGTAAAGATTGGTCCCTCCCGCCGTCCAAGCCTGCTCGCTGCTCCACAAAGCCATGCTCCAGCTGGTGGTGAAGGTCAGATTGTAAGCCGCCGTCTTCCCCGAGTTCGTGTTGAGAAAATTGACGAAGGCCGCCGCCTC
>CAIZMQ010000063.1 GCA_903934135.1 uncultured Verrucomicrobiota bacterium | reverse complement strand
GAGGCGTTTGTCGTCATGGTTGGCTATGGCCGCGGCCTTCTTCAACATTGCATAAGCCGTGTTCATCTCGCGCGGCATGAGATCGGCGCCGATGCTGAAGTGCTCCAAGGAACGCTGCGTCTGGGCGCCCCAGAGCTTGTCCGCAGAAACCTCCACCTCGCCTAAGCTGTCCGATTCTTTGCGGGTGGGATTTGTTGGGATCATAGGGACCGAAAGTTAGTAAAGGGCCTGGTGATCCGACGGCAAGCTTCATCAATTGGCCAAGGCAGGAGAGTCGCTTTCAGCCTCGGTCAGTTCCCTTGTCGAAGACTTTACGCGCCATGAGGGGCCAAGCCAACGGGAAGTCGTAGGCCGGATGGCGCGGACCCGACCACGGGGCGTTCACCGCGGAGAGATGCTGAGCCAGAAAATAGGCAGGCTCGAAGTAGCGCGCACGAATGCGGCTGAAGACCTGCCACGATGCCTCGCGGTCGGGAAGCAGAGCGATGTTGTTGGCGGCGAGGAACCCCATCGCTTGATCCCAATCGGTGCGGCAGATTCCGCAGTCCGGGACGTCTGCACCAGATTTTGCGCCCATCACTTCTTCTTCGATCATCCACGTGACTACGTTGCTCTCGCTGTCCGAGTCGGAGGTGCGGGAGATCTCGCTGTCTTTCAAGGAGCGGAAGGCCTGCGCACCTTGCGCCAGCAGGCGGGCGGAAGTCGTGGAGACTTTTCCCTCGATCGCGGCCGCACGGATGGCCGTGGCATCGAGGACGGCGAGCAATGTTGCCACCCAATGGCGGTTGCGGACCGGCGAGCGAAAATGGTTGAGAAGCGGATAAATGTATTGGCTCACGCGCATGGCGCAGATCCACTGGACGCAGTCGGCCACTTCGTTTTCGGACAACACGCCCTCGAGCCGCTGCAGGCGCACCACGGCTTCCGGACCCCACCCCGGCTCGCCCACGGAAAGCGCGATCTTGCTCATGTAGGTCTCGCGGGCTGTGTAGGCAGTGTAGAGTGTGAGGAGAAAACCGATGAAGACCGAGATGATCGTAGTTCCACCGAAGGCCGCAACGAACATCACGGTCAGCCCTCTGGAACCCGAGGCATTAACCACTCCGAGCGTGCTCATGCTGGAACCCGAACGATAAAAGGCCTCCAAAGGCGTGCAGCCGGTCACGCCGTAGACGATGAAGGCGAAGGCGCCGACAAAAATGACGAGGAACAGGGCGAGGAAAAGTAACACGGTGGCCGGACCCTGCACGGCGAGGTAGCGGTCGAGCTGAACGTAATTCCGCGAACGGCGGGTGATAGCGCGAAACAAAAGATGGCAGGCACGGCCGACCCAAAGGGCGATTTTCTGGTTACTCGGACGCGGCACGAGCATGACGCCGACTGCGGCCATGATCGCGGCCCAGAGGAGAAGCAGGCCGACGATCAATGCGCTTCCGCGCAGGAAGATCATCATCCAGTCCGGACCGGCGGAGGCGAGCAAGTTCATGACTCAGGGTTTGACCACGGCGACCGAGGCCGTTTGCCCGATGCGCAACGGCACGGGGGGCTCTCCGGTCACCTGCACGCGCACCGGGAAGCGGTTGGGCAGGCGCACCCAGTCGACGGTTTGCTGGACATCAGGCAGCATTTGGTTGCCGGTGGTGCTTCCGTCCTGCACAAAAATCCCCCACGCCGTGCTGACCACCTCGCCCGCGAACGGTTGGCCCGCATGGCCCATGAGGGAGATGCGCACTTGGTCGCCCGGTTGCACATGATTGATCTGGGTTTCTTTGAAATACGCAGCGACCCAAAAGGTGGAAGTATCGACCAAGGCAAGTAGTTGCTGTCCGGCCGCGACATAGGTGCCGGGGCTCGTGTTGATATTGGTCAGGTAGCCGTCGACCGGCGAGACCACGGTGGAAAATTCAAGATTCAGCTCGGCGTTGCGGACCGCCGCCTGCGCTGCTTCAACATCCGCTTTGGCCGCCTCGAAGGCTTGCACCTGATCGTCATATTGTTCGCGACTGATCACATTTTGCGCGAGCAAATCAACGGCACGCTTGGCATTGGCTTCCAAATCGGTGAGTTTGGCCTGCGCCTGCGCCTGCTGTCCTTTGGCCTGCTCCAAGGCCGCCTGGAAGGTGCGCGGATCGATCCGGAACAGTAAGTCCCCTTTCTTAACTGGCTGGTTGTCCTTGATCGGGATTTCGATGATCGGACCTGCCACCCGGGGTGCGATGCCGATCACGTTGGCGCGCACATAAGCGTCGCGCGTCCACGGCTTGGTCAGGTAACGCGAGTAGAGGAGCAAGGCGGCTGCCAGAGCGAGCAGGACGATGCCGAGTGTGACAAAGACCTTTGGTTTCACGGGGCGAGAAGGAGTCCGAGCACACTGCCGCAGAGCACAGCCAGCGCGATGAAGAAGAGCGGAAGATTCCAAATGTGGCGCGTCAGTCGGAACTGCTCGAGAACACCGACCATTAGCCATGCGGCAAAGAATCCCATCGCGCCAATGATCATGCCCCACGGGAGCATAAAGTCGCCGAGGACAACCTCAGGAACACGGAGCGAAAAATTCATAGACTATGAATCGTGTGCAGGTTTTTGCCGTGGACGCAAGCCGACCCTGACCGCACCATCCGTCACGTGGAATCTGTTGGCCAGCAACCGTTCGCCCGGCGCGTGTGGACCACGCTCGATCCACGCGCGGCGGCACTCGGATTGCAGATGGCTCTTGCGGGCATGACGGCCTTCTTTTTCGCCCAGGTCCTGCGTTTGCAATATCCCTCCTGGTCGGTTTTCACCGTGATTGTGCTCCTGCTCGCGCGTTACGTCGGTGCGGTGGAGGAAAAAGCCGTCTTGCGGCTCATCGGCACGATCCTCGGCGGCGTCCTCGCCTACCTCGCCACGGGAGCGTGGCAGCAGTCGCCGCTCCTCTATCTTGCCAGCACTTTTCTTGTCGTCACCGTGAGCATTGCGTTCTTTGGACAGTCCCGCGCGCCGTACGCTTTTTTCCTCACCGGATTGACCTATATCGTGGTGGCGTCCAACGGCATGGCGTATCCGGACGATTCTTGGGCTTATGCACTGGCCCGCGTCGAGGAGGTCCTTCTCGGCATCGTGGTCAGCATCGTCGTACAAACCACCGTATTCCCGAATTATGCCAACCGCGATTTTCGCCGCATTCTCCGTACCGCTCTCGAGGAACTGGCCGTTGCCACCCCTCGCGCCGCGGCCCGGTTCAAGGGGGAGCACAGCGGATTAACCTCCGCCCTCCGCGATTTCCCACGGCTGGCTTCGCAGATGCGCACGCTGCTCCGTTTCGGGGCGAGAGAGAGTTCCAGTTTCCGGCGGGAGATCGGGCGGCACGCCAGGACGGTCGACCTCTTTGCCAGGGCCGCGAGTCTCCTGCGGTCCGTGGAAATCCTGCGTCCGGCCCCGGAGCCTTACCGCTCGCGTATGGCCGCAGATGTGGTCCGTGCTGCCGATTTGCTGGTCGCCGGATGGGAAGAACTTGGCAGGAGTGGTCGCCTCGGGGCGGAGACCCGGGTTGCCTTGGACGAAGTGGCACGACGGATCGGGGCGGCCATGATCGACCTGCGTGATAATCACGAGGCGCAACGCCTCGCTCCCGCCGAAATTGTCAACGTCTCGGGCCAACTTCTCGCCCTGCAGGAGCTGCGGCAAGTTATCCTCGACCTTGACGCGCTCTGGCGTCCAGAGGAGAGCCACGCTCCCCGTGCGGAGAAGCTCGCTCTGGCCCCACCGTGGCCGGACCTGTTCTGGTTGCGCCACGGCATCCGGGCCGGGCTGGCTACGGTCACCGCCTTGGTGCTCGAAAATTGGCTCTCCCCCCCGGGCGGGACTTTTATGGTTTTGTGCGCCTTCAACTTCACCGCGCTCAACGCCTTGAGTCCCGAGGGGTCCGGAGACCGTGGTGCGTTCAACTACGTCATTGTTTTCACGCTCGTCATGGCCGGGGCCACCATCGCGCTCATTGCTGGCACACCCCTGCTGGCCAGCTACGCGGTCTTCAACCTGTTCATCGCCACATGGCTCTTTCTCTTCGGCTACTGGGCGTATGACCGCAACGGCATCACCGTGCCGATGCAGGTATCCTTCCTCGTGCTTGTCTCCATCATCGGCCTCAACGCACAGGAACCCGTCTCCTTCCAGAAAATCAGCGGAACATTCTTCGGGCTGGTCAACGGCTTCCTCATTGCCTCCGTTTTCCAGCGACTGCTTTGGCCGGTCCTGCCGCAGCGCCAACTGCAACGCGCCATCCCGATGTACATTCGCACCATCGCCTCCTGTCTGCCCGCCGGCCTCGCAGCCTTGCCCCTCTGGCAACGCGCCACCATCGCCCTCACCCCCTCGCAGGGACGCACCTACCTCGCCGCGATGGCCGGGGCCACCTGCCCGGACGACGAGCGGGAGCGCTTGGAAAACTACCTCCTGACCCTCCAGCAGCTGGTCGGTGAGATCCTTCTCTCCGTCGGACGCCTGCTTCCAGCCTGCCCGGCTCCGCTCGCCGAAGAACTCACCCCGCGCGTCAATGAGGTCCGGACCTTGATCAAATCCGCACTCAAGGAGTTGGCCGACGCTTTTGCGGAATCCCGGTGCCCGGTCGACCTTTCCGCCGAGCTGGAATCTTGCCTCGCTCGCTGGGATGAGACCATCGGCCTGCTCCGCCAGCGCCTTCGCGAGCAACACATTGATGCCGCCACCGCCGCCGACCTCATGGGCATTGCCTCCCGCTACCGAACCACGCTCACCCTCCTGGTCCGTGCCTGCCAAGAGGCGCGCCAGCTACGCCTGTCTGAATACCTCGGGGACGTGGCCTTGTAGGAAGGAAGCGAACCTAGCCGCCGGCTCGAGCGTCAGGCCTCCGCCGTCTCCAACTCCTCCGCCGCTTCGTTTCGCGGGGGCGCCTTCGCCGTGGAGAACTTACCGGAGGAGTCGGTGAATTTCACACTGACCAATTTGCTCACCCCCTGCTCTTCCATCGTCACCCCGTACAGCACATCGGCCCGGGAGATGGTGCGCTTGTTGTGCGTGATGACGAGGAACTGGCTCTGCCGCACGAAGCGGTCGAGCATGGCGAGGAAGCGATTGATGTTCGACTCGTCGAGCGGTGCGTCCATCTCGTCCAAGATGCAGAACGGGCTCGGCTTCACCATGTAGATGGCGAAGAGTAGCGCCACCGCGGTCATGGTGCGCTCGCCACCGGAGAGCAGCGAAACGCTCTGCAACTGCTTCCCGGGGGGCTTGGCCGTGATTTCGATCCCACTCTCCAGAGGATCCTCCTCATTCATCAACGCAAGATCGGCTTTGCCGCCACCGAACAACTCTTTGAAGGTGTCGCGGAAGTTGTCGCGGATCTTGACGAAAGTCTCGGCAAAGAGCGCGGTCGTCGTCGCATTGATTTTCTTGATGACCTCGAGCAGCTCCTCCTTCGAATTGGTCAAGTCGGTGAACTGCTCGTCGAGGAAGGTTTGACGGTCGAGCAGGTCGTCGAATTCCTGGATGGCGTCGATATTCACCGGTCCCATGGAATCGAGTTTGTCGCGCAGTTCCGTGACAAATCCCTCGATCTCTTTCCAGTCGAGTTCGGCTTCAACGGACTCGACGGTAACTTCGACCGCCTCTTCGCCAGTCTCGGTTGCGGCCTCCAACGCAGCGACTTCATCGACCTCGGTCCCTTCGGCGGAATCATCGGCAACCGCTTTCACCTTCCGGCGCTTGCGGTGGTCGCGCACCGCACAGTGCAGCGCATAAGTGTCGAGCTGAACCTCGATCAGTTCCACGTGGTGACGGCGGCGAATATCCTCCGCGAGATTCTCCGCCTTGAGCCGCAACTCGGCGGCGCGGACCTCGAATTTTCCCTTCTGCTCCTGCATCTCGCCGTGTGCGCGGCGTTGCTGGCGTAAAGCTTCGTCCGCGCTTTGCACTTCGGCCTGCAGGCTGGAGCGCTCCTTCTGCAATCCGTCGAGCCCGCCTTGCTTCTCATCGAGTTCGGTTTGGAATGACGCCGCGTCTTTGGCCAGCGACTCCGTCTGCTCTACGACGGACTTGGTCCGCTCCTCGGCCCCGGCCTTTTCTTGTTCGCGTTGACGGATGGTCTCCTCGAGTTCCTCGATGCGGCTCAGCATGGGAGCGCGCTGGGCCTGCAGACTCTCCTCGAGTTGGCGGGCGGCCGCGAGTTGGACGCGAAGTTCGTTGAATTGCTCGGCCGCCGCTTCCTGCTCGCCCGCTTCGCGCTGGGCCTGTTCCATGGCGGCCGCTGACTTGCCATTGGCTTCTTCGACCTGCCCCCGGCACACCGCAATACGGTCCGCCAGTTCCTGCGTCTTCTGCTTGGCCACTTCGAGGTCTTGCCCGGCACGCTCTTGTTCGCGCGCCAGCGAGGTGGAACGCCCTTCCGCATCGTGCAACTCCTTTTCGAGCAGGCTGTGATTGGCCCGCAAACCAGCCAACTCGTTTTGCTGGTGGCGCACACCGGCGCGGGCGGCTTCGAGCGCTTCCTTTTTTCCTTCGCGACCGGTGAGCACGCCGAGGCGCGTGGCTTCGTGGCGCCCCAACTCGGCCTGCACGGCGGCCAGCTTCAGCCCCAGCGAAACGATTTCGTCCCGACGCTGCAAAGCGGAGGTCACGCCCTCGCCGGCGCGCCCACCGGTGACAATGCCCGCGGCGTCGATCAGTTCGCCATGCTGTGTGGCGAAAGCCACGTTCGGATGGCGCCCGCGTAATTCCGTCGCGTGATCCAGATTGGTGGCCAAAGCCACGTTATGAAGAATACCGCGCACCAAACGTTGCAGGTCGTCGGCCTCGCAGCGGACGCGGTCAGCGGCCCAGCCCAAGGAACCCTCCGGTGCCGGGCCGGGTTCGGGAAAATGATGGCCATTGGGCGTCACCACACTCGCCCGGCCGAGTTTGTGCTCGTAAAGCGATTCAAGGATTTCGCGAGCCGGAGTTTTGTCCGTGATGACAATGGTGTCCCCGCGGGAACCAAGTGCCGCTTCGATCGCTGGTAAAAATCCCGACTCGACCCGAAGCAGACTACCGAGCATGCCGCGGACGGCCGGCTTGAAGTGATCCGGACGATCCAGGCCGCGCAATACCGCCTGCGCGCCGGGCGACGCGCCCTCGCCTTCGAGATTGAGTTGCTCGAGGACTTCGAGGCGGGATTGGATTTGGGCCAGGACCCGTTGCGAGGCGGCCATTTCCTGCTCGATGCGTTGGCGCTCGAGTTCCCCGCGTTCGACCTCCGCTTCGGCGCGGTCCAGGGCGGTTTCGGCCGCATGGAGAGCTTCGGTCGCGGCGGCGACTTGCGCGGAGGTGTCTTCCAGTCGCTTACGCGCGGCGGCCTGACCTTCGAAAATTTGACGACCCTCGTTTTCCAGTTCCTCGATACGTCCTTGCGTCGCCTCACGGCGCGCCTCGAGTCCGGCCAATTCCCCCTGCAAACGGAGCGATTCATTTTCCGCTTTGCTGATTTCGGCACGGATGGCCTCAAGTGACTGCTGCGAAGTTTCCCGGCGTCCGGCACTCTCACGCAAGCGCGCTTGCAGGGCGTCAAGAGCGGCGGAGCGTTCCGACAATTCGGCGGCGACGCGGGTTACTTGCTCGTTGGTGCGGCCCATTTCTTCGCGCTGCACGCGTTGTCGTTCCCGGGCTGCCGCGGATTCCTGGTCGCAGCGGAGGATGTTCTCGCGGAGTTGGTCGCAAATCTCGCTGTTGTGCGCGGCGCGGCTTTGGGCCTGCACCATGCGGTCACGGATCGCCTGCATCGACAGGCGCGAGGTCTCAACCTGGTGCTCGAGTTCGGTCAGGCGGGTCCGGTGCCCGGCCACCGCAGCTTCGCCTTCTTCAAGAGCCGAGACGATTTCCTGCCAGCGTGATTCGAGCGAGCCGAGTTTCTCCTGCAGTTCGCTTTGCGCCCCGGCGATCTGGTCGTGCTGCCGGCGGACGAAATTGAGTTCGAGAACTTTGAGGTCGGTGGAAAGCGATTGGTAGCGGCGCGCTTTACCGGCTTGGCGCTGGAGCGAACCGATCTGGCGTTTGACCTCGCGCATGATGTCGTTGACGCGAACGAGGTTGGCCTCGGTGTATTCGAGTTTGCGCAAAGCCTCCTTTTTCTGGGCCTTGAACTTGGTGATGCCGGCCGCCTCTTCAAACACCGCGCGCCGGTCTTCCGGACGGCTGCTCAGGATCAGGTCGATCTTGCCCTGCTCCATGATCGAATAGCTGCTGCGCCCGATGCCCGTGTCCATGAACAACTCATGAATATCGCGCAAGCGGCAGGGAGTTTTGTTGAGCAGATACTCCCCTTTGCCGTCGCGGAAAATGCGGCGCGTCACGCAGACCTCTTCGTAGTCGGTGCCCAGATGCTCGGCACAGCCGCCGAACGTCAGCGAGACTTCCGCCATGCCCACCGCAGAACGTGAATCCGTTCCGCTGAAAATGACGTCCGCCATTTCGCCCCCGCGCAAGGCTTTGGCCGATTGCTCGCCGAGACACCAGCGGATCGCGTCGAGGATGTTCGACTTGCCGCAACCGTTCGGGCCGACCACTGAAGTGATGCCCTCGTGAAATTCCAAGTGCGTCTTGTTGACGAAAGATTTAAAACCTACCAGTTCAAGAGATTTGAGATACATGGGGAAAATGCTGCAAATTCCATTCTGTAGGCGCCATAATGGCGCTTGGCAACCCCACATACCACTAATTGTGGCCTCAAGCCCCTTCCCCCCCCATATTTAGAACCATGGCCGCCCACGAGAACTCCATCTCCTTTTCAGGGAAGTCCGATCTCGACCTGCTGTTCGAGTTCCTGCGCTTTCCCACCGTCTCGACCAAAGCCGACCACGCTCCCCAAATGCGGGCCTGCGCCCTCTGGCTCCAAGCCCTCCTCCGCCACGGCGGCTTCAAAGCCGAGGTGTGCGAAACCGGCGGACACCCCGCTGTTCTGGCCCACGGACCCGAGGCCCCGGGAAAACCCACTGTGCTCATTTACGGACATTACGACGTCCAGCCGGAAGAACCACTTAACCTCTGGACCTCCCCGCCCTTCGAACCAGCCATCCGCAACAAGCGCGTCTTTGCCCGCGGATCGACCGACAACAAGGGTCAAATCCTCGCCCATCTGCTCGGCGCCATCCACCTTCTCCGCGAAGAGGGGGCCCTGCCGGTCAACCTTATCTTCCTCATCGAGGGCGAGGAAGAGACGGGCAGCACGCACCTGGATGACTTCATCCGCGCGCGGCGCAACGAACTTCGCTGCGACGTCATCGCCATTTCGGACACCGGAATGGTGGCCGAAGGTTATCCCACCTTGACCCAAAGCCTCCGCGGCATTGCCGCCATGGAGGTCTTTCTGCGCGGCCCGGCCACCGACCTGCACTCCGGCATTTTCGGCGGAGCGGTGGTCAATCCTGCCGCCGCGTTGGTCAAAATTCTCGCCGCACTGCACGATGCGCACGGACGCGTCGCCGTGCCCGGGTTTTATGACAATGTCGCCACCATTCCCTCGGCCGAGCGGGAAATGCTCGCCTCCCTTCCGATCAGCGAATCCGACTATCAGCGCGAAACCGGTGTCCTCCTGCTCGGTGGCGAAGCGGGTTACTCCAGCCTCGAGCGCATCGGTATCCGTCCCACGGCTGAGATCAATGGACTGACCAGCGGCTACCAGGGCGAAGGAACCAAGACCGTCCTCCCTTCCACCGCCTCGGCCAAGCTCACCTTCCGACTGGTGCCCAACCAGAAACCGGACCGCGTGCTCAACCTGGTCGAAATTCATCTCCAAAATCTCCTCCCGCCCGGCGTTGAAATGGAAATCGTGCGCGGTCACGGCGGTATGCCCTACGTGCTGGACCTCAAAAGCCCTTGGTGCGGCGCCGCGCTGCGCGCGCTAGAGCAAACCTTCGGACAAAAGCCCGCTCTCATGCGCGAAGGCGGCAGCATTCCCATCGTGCAGAAATTCCGCGACCTCCTCGGGTCCGACACACTCCTCCTTGGCCTCGCCGCCCCCGACTGCAAAGCCCATGCTCCCGATGAAAATTTCCCGCTCGAAAGTTTCGAGGCCGGCATTCGACTGCACCAACATCTGCTCCGGGAGCTTGCCGCGCCGGTCTGAGGCGATCATTGCCGCGTGACGCGCAGGCGGATCATGCGTGAAGGGGCTTCGCTAGGTGCGGATATGTCGGCCGCCTCCAACACAGCCTCGTTATCCGTCAGCACTTCCAACAAAGCACCGGACCACGAGCCTCCTGCTCCGGGACCGCTCCAGGCTTCAAAACCGTAAGCAAGGTCCGACACCCCCGGCGACTTATCGAAGCGAACGACGAAGCGGCCGGTTTCGCCGTCCCACCTCGTCACCAAAGCTGAGTTGCCATCCGCAGTGAGCGGGTCGCGTCCGGCCGCATACTCCAGCAAATTACGGAGTCCGTCGCCGTCGGGGTCGGCATCTTCCCCGACGAGTTGCGGGTTCAACCTCTCCTCCGGCGACCACCAGCGTTCCGTCCACTCCCGCCACGTGGAAGGTTGGGCCAGGGTCTCGCTGGCCACCCGGATCAACGAATCGGTCCCGTCACCCCGCACGTCCGTGGAGACCTCCCAGAACATGACGCCGCCCAGCCCCAAATCCCGCGCATATTCGAGCTTGCGCCGGAGGGCCCGAGGACTGTCATAGCCGATCCACAAGTCGCCGTTATAAAAATAGGAAGCTTGGGCTGCCTCGTCCCAGCGTTCCGCCCCCGGGTTGTCCCGCACCAAAGCAGCCACCGTGCGGTAATCGTAGAAGCCGGGTTCGGCCGACAGCGTGCCCGGCCCGACACCGGAGGCGGAACCAAACGGAACCGGACTCGCGACGCCCTGCCAGCCGTAGCCGTAAGCGGGAATCCCCAGGGCGATTTTCGCCGCGGGAACGCCCGCTGCGAGATACCCGCGCACGGCCTCGTCCGTGTTGTAGCGAGGATTCGGATCCATCGCGCTCCGGAACAATGGCGCATTGTGCCCGGTCTGCGTGGCGATCCACCGGCCGTGGAAATCGTAAGTCATCAGATTGATCAAATCGAGCTGCGCGGCCAGCGCGGCAAGATTGATCCGCTCGAATTTGTCAAAACCCGCCGGCATCGCCGCCGTGATCTCGTAGCGTTTACCGTCCGTGGCCGATTGCGCATCGAATTCCGCGCGGATGGCCCCCGCGAGCAAGGCATAGTTCTCACCGTCTTCCGGGCGCACGTTGCTGTTCACATCCGTGGCCACCACCGGGTACTCCCAGTCGAGGTCCACCCCATCGAAGCCATATTGCAAACAGAAGGCCCGGACCGAGGCGGCGAATTTGGCGCGGGCCGCGGGCGTCGCCGCGACTTCCGAGAAGCGCCCGGAATCAAACCAACCACCCACTGCGATGAGCACCCGCAGGTGCGGATGGGCCGCTTTGAGCCGCGCATACGCACCGAAATTTCCGCGCAGCGGGGTATCCCAACGGTCGGGACCGATGGCGCGCTCGAGGTCGGCCCACGGATCGATGATCGCCATTTGACCCTCCGAGGAGATCCGCGCAAAGGCGTGGATGACATGGGTCAGCCGATCCGCCGGAAGATGCTCCACTTCGTAGCCTTTTTCGTAAATTCCCCAGCTGGGGAAGTAGGCGACCACACTTTGGCGCAGCGGCGCGCGCACCGTGCTCGGACTGTCAGCCTCATCCGGCGGAATATCGGCCCCGGTATCGTCGGCGGCGTTGCCCGTCTCGTCGCCGCGGGTACCACCCGCGTCCACTTGGCCGCCGCCGCCTTCCGCCCCATTGACCGTGATATTCTCCGCTCCCGACGAAGGATCGCCATTGACCTGCAGGCCGAAGGTCACACTTCCGCCCGCGGCAATTTCCCTCGCCCAAGCCTCCGGAGTAAAAGTGTGCCGTGGGCCGGCGCTCCCCGTCAGGATGGCGCTCCACCAATTGACAAGCTGGCCCTCAAGATCGAGGGAGAGGGTCCACCCAGTCACCGCAGTGCTGCCCAGGTTGCGGAGGGTCACATTGGCCACGTATCCGCCCGTCCAGGAATTCACCACCGTGAAAGCAGCCTCAAGATCACAGTCCGTACCGCAGTGGCATTCGACGAGCGGTTTGCCGCAGGGCCCCGCCGGTTCCTGCGGCTCGGGTTGGTAGACCGTGCCGGGGGTCACGGCTCCGCCGCCATAACCGTTGTCCGCGCCGAAAACCACATCACTAACCGAAAAAAACACTTCCCCCACGGGATCAATGCGCTGCCAAATAACAAAAATGACATGCCGTCCTTCGCGCTCCGGAAGAACGGTGTCCCAGGCGTAATTATTTCCCTGCAAGGCCGCATTCTCCGCCCCCGGCAAAGGCTCGAAATCGGCCCAGGCCAAAGCGGACTCCGGATCCCAATCCGCCTTGGTGATAAAGGCCCGGAAGTAGCTGGGAGAATGCGGTGTTGTTGCGTGGTAAACGAAACGATACGGCCCGGGCTCAACTGCGGTGGCCGCCCAATCGGAACGGACCAAATCCAGCCCGGCATACTTGGCCCGGCCGCCGCTGGCCAGTTGCCCGTCAGGCACGTTGGCTTGCCAGTCATAGTTTGGCAAATTACGCGAGACCTCGTTCCAATCGTAAAAGGGCTGCGCTCCATTGACGGCCAGAGCCGCACGAGCCGCATCGTTCTGCGGAGTCTGCGGGTTATCGAGAAAAATCCGGTAAACCCGACTCACCGGGTCGAGCATCGAACCGTGGGCCCGCAACGACTCCGCGGTGCCGGCGCACAGCAAGGCCAAGATGAAAAAAGCCAACACGCCTTGGTGCCGCTGGAACAATCTGCTCGGGTGCTTTTCCTTCATAAGGTCCGGACCAAGGTCGGCCCGTAAGCATTGACCAAATAGCCGTGAAACTGTTCAAACGTTCGTTTGTTGGGATGGTGGGTTACAGTGCCATGGCCCGACAAAAAGGAAAAACCTCACCGGTGGAGCCTCAACTCGACGGCGTGGTTCCTCTCTCGCCGACGCCGGAGCTCCGCGCTGCCCCAGAGAGATTGCGGTCGATGGGTCGAAAAACTTGCACCTGACGTCGGGACCATTATGCTAACCGTTCTCGCTCGGGTGGTGAAATGGCAGACACGTACGTTTGAGGGGCGTATGCCGCAAGGCATGGGGGTTCAAGTCCCCCCCCGAGCATTTTTATTTCAGGTCTCTCCAAATACGGGATCCATCGGTATTTGGGCTCCTACCGCGCTTTTCTCCACGTGGCTTTCTCCGGCCACCGTGTATTGCGCCACTAAGCCACCCGCGAATTTAGTCCCGCATTGGCCAGCGGCACAGGAAAGCTAGCTCCTGACGCGCAAAGGCCTAGCTTCCACCTTGTCCGCTGAAATTCCCAACAGGAACGCGGCGGCTTGGCGGTAGGCGTTCAGCTGGTCTTTGTATCGTTCGCGCAGGTCGACATTTCCTTTGTCGGTCTTGAAGTCGTAAATCCGCGCCGAAGCCGCTTTGCCGTCTTTGCCCAGTTCGACATGTACACGGTCGAAGACGCCGCTGACAGCTCGTCCGTCGACCTCGACATCGAAGGCTCTCTCGCGCCACAGAGTGAAGTTTTCACCGGGCCTTTTCATTACGCGCGCCCGGTCGCTGGCCAGAAATTCGCGCACCAGCTTCGCTCCTTGCGCCGTCGCGCCCGCGTAGTCAGGTTCATCCCCTAACCATTCGACCTGAGCCAATAATTCATGCACCTCGGTACCGAGGTGCCGCGCAGCACCGCCGCCGAGGATCAGCCCCGCCGGAATGTCTACGCCCTCGTGCGAGGAAGGAGACGAGGCGGGTCGCAGGGAGTCGGACTGTTTGATGCTCTGGTCGGAAATCATCACCGGAAGTTCCAACTCCGGCTTCTCCACACGAGTAAACCATGCTTTGTCCCCGACTTCGCGGACGGGATCCTGATCCGTGCCGACGGGGAACGATCGCATGAGCCAGCGGGCGGCATTCTTACGCTTCTGACGTTCCGCAGTCAGGCAATAGACGGCATGCTTGGCGCGGGTCATGGCAACATAGAAGACGCATAGCTCACCGAAAGCTTGGTTGGCTTTCATGTCCTCCCGCGCCCGTCTCAACTCGTCATCCTCTTCGCACATTTCCGCCGGGGGAAGATCCAGACCCCAGGAAACTTTGCCGTCTTGATCCCGCACCAACGAAATACCTGAGGATTTGAGTTGGCCGAGCGATTGGTGACCGCCCAGTTCCGGAAGGATAATGACGTCCATACCGAGTCCCTTGGCTTTGTGCACCGTCATCACACGGACGACGCCCGGCGATTCGTTTTCCTGCACCGAGTAATACTCCAGATGGTTGCTGAGACTCCTCCAGTCATCGTCGGGTTTTCGTTTGGCGTCGAACTCCGCGACGGCATCAACGAACGCGGCAACTTTCGACGTGTCGATCCCGGACGTTTTGTCCACCCAGTCGCGGATGGTGGCTGAGAAACCATGCTCGTAGGCGGAAGCCATGGCGTTCGAGCGGAAGAGGGAAGTGCCCGAATGGCGGCCAAGGACTCCGAAAGGAGACGCGAGAAAGTGGGCCTCCGCCACCCCATCGCCCGGCGAAGCCACACATCGCACCGCTGCAAGCAGCGCGAGGCTCTCCGGGTTTGCCTGGCAGACGGCAAAGCGGCCCTCGGTGGCCGTCGGAACACCCGCCTTCTCCAGTACCTTGGCATAGTGTTCGGCCATGCGTCCGGAGCGGGTGAGAATCGCACAACTGAGGCTCCGCTCGATCGGCTTGATTTCCACAGTGAGGAGCCGCACCAACTCGCGGTCGATCACCTCCGTGTCGTCTTTCGCGGAATCGGCGGCCAAATCGTGCAAACGAACATATCCGGGGCCGCTCTGCTTGCGGTATTGGTGCTCGACCCATCCTGCTTTCCATCGTTCAACCGCTTGGAGGGGCAAGTCGAAGTCTTTCGCCAAGTCCGCGACTTTATCTTTGTCGAATACCGCGTTGACCACTTCGATGATCGCCTTGTCGGAGCGGTAGGAGAGAGCCAACTGGGCTTCCTCGATGTGGTCTTTCTTGTGCTTGTTGTAGTACCGGAAAATTTCACGGAAGAGACGATCGTCCCCGCCACGCCATCCGTAAATGGACTGCTTGGTGTCGCCGACATAGAAGAAAGTCCGGTCGTCGCTAGGATCCATGATCACCTCCGAGACCAAGGGGTCGAGCACCTCCCATTGGGCGCGGCTAGTATCCTGGAATTCGTCGAGCAGCCAGTGCTTGTGACGGCTGTCGAGCCGGTAAGCGATAGAGCCCTTCAGGTCGCCCGAGTGTCCGGTCAGGATTTCAGTCACGTCATTGAAGGTCAGCGCACCCGTGCTGCGCACCGTTTCGGCGTAGATCGCCTCATAACGTCGCAGAAGCCGATGGACAGCGGCCGAGGAGGACAGACGGCTGCGTAGTTCTGCGCCGATGAGTGCGCACTTCAATTCGTCGCAATGCCTGGCAACCCCCCCGCGCCGAAGAAGCCGACCCTTTCGACCGAAGCTGAGAACTTCGGCGTTTTCTTTTTTGACCAACTTCCAGTCGTTGCCGAGATACTCTAAGAAGCCGGTCAAATGCGGTCCGAGGCCTGCCTCGGGAGCGCGACGAACCGCACGTTGCACCATGTGCTCGAGGTAAGTATGGAAATTTTCGCCCAATTCATCTTTCTGCGTCTCCAGCACCTCCTTGAGAAAAGCGGGCGCGACTTCGGCCAAGGGCGGTGCGGAAAGAAAGCGGTTCTCTTCGGGCTTGGCCCAGATGGTATCCTCGTCGCCCCATGCCACGTTCTTGGATGGTCCGGCAATCTGGGCATGAAGTTTGGTGATATCTTCCCGCAGGTCCCGCAGTGCGGAGGCACCCGAACGGTTGCGGTTGCTCTGCCGGAGCAATTCCAGCAAATCACCGAGCGCTTTCTTGTCCTTACTGCCCTCGCGAAAAAGGTGCTCCAGCGTGACCCGGAGATTCTCCTGCTGGGCCGCATCGTCGAGAAGTTCAAAGTCGCGCGACAAGCCGAGCTCCAAGGGAAACCCCCGGACAATCCGGCCGAAAAACTGGTCCATGGTGCCCATCGAGAGCCTGGGCAGAGCGTCGATCAGTTTGTGCACCCATGCGATGCACTGTTCGCGGGGAATCTCCGCCACGCCGAGGTCGCGGGCGAGGTCCGCACGTTTAGTTGCGTCATCGGCCGCCTCCCCGAGTCTTTCGAAAAGTTTTTGCAGAAACTCCGCCGCTGCCTTGCGTGTGAATGTCAGGGCGATGATTTCCTCGGGTTGTTGGCCGAGCGAGAGAAGCTTGATGCAGCGCGTCACCAACTCGTAAGTCTTCCCGCTGCCGGCATTGGCTAGAATCAGCAAACGGCGTTGCAGCGGTTCGCGAACGATCGGCTTCATGCCGCACCTCCCAAGCTCTTGCGGATTTGATCGCTGACAATTTCCTCCGGATTGCAGTAGCGGAACCAGTCGGCGAAGTTGTCGAAGTCCACTTTCTCGGAAGGTGGCCAGAAGAGGCCCTTCGAGACCAGCGAGGCGATCTCCTCCGCGCATTGCACGGCCGATCCGAACTCATCTTGGTCCATCGGCAGCATCTCGATGCCCGTGTCATCGGGATCGGCCGGCAAGAGCACATAGCCGACCTCTATTTCCTTGTCCCGATACTCCTCCCAAATGTGGGGTACCAGATGACGGTAGAGAGGCAGTTGCAGGTCTTTCCAGAAAGCAGATTTGCCGTCGTAGGTGCAGGCCGCCGTGGGGACGTCGGGGCGATCGCGCTTGGTGGCCAGATGCGTCCTCACCGGCGTGTTAGCGCTGCCAAATGTCTTGTAGTCGAGCACGCGCACCCGACCCTCGCGGTGATTCACCTCCACGCGATCCATTGTTCCGGTGAGAGTCAGCGGCCCGATCTTCGCCGGTTTCTTGTCGCGTTTGCCCACCGCTTTTTCGGTGGCGATGAACTCCCAGCCATCAGCCCGGGCGCGCGCTTGCCAAGGCGCGAGGCTGCGGAGTCGTGCCCGCATCGACTCGAGTTGCACCAGAACCACGGGGGAAAACAGATCGCCGTAGAAACGCCGGGCGACCTCGTCGAGTTTGCGTTCGAAGACGCGCGCGATCTCGGCGGGATCCTCCAAATGCTTTGTTGCTTCGTTAGCACCGTATTCCTCGAGCACCTTGTGCATAACAGTGCCGAAATCGCGGGGGCTGATTTCGCGGGCCTCCGGGTCAAAGTCGCGGATGCCGCAGACATTCTGGAGATAGAACCTCAGCGGGCATTGCAGATAGTTTTTAAAACCTGTGACTCGAATAGCTTCTACCGCTTTTTTTACGGTGGGCAGTTCCAAGGTCCACGAAGCCTTGGTTTCCCGCCGTTTGGCCGGCAGCGAGGGACGAAGCAAACGTCGGGACCTCCGGGGCAGTTCCGCATCGTCACAGGCGAAGAGAAGCCGCGATGGACGGTTGGGTTCGCCCTGCGACCGGAATCGGCTGGTGCCCAGGAGAACCCGTGATCCCGAATGGATCAGACAGGAGAGCAAGTAGGCGTCCCGCGTAAAGCGCGCGTCTTGGGAGACCAGACCGAGCTTTTTCTTCGCCTGATCCGGAAGGAAGGCGTCCTCATGGGTTCCGGAAGGCAACGCTCCTTCGCGGCAGCCCGCAACGATCTTCAAGGCAGCCGCACTCCACGGAGCCTCCAACCAGCCCTGAATTTCCACCGAGTTATCGGGGGCCGGGGCAAACAAACGCTTCCGGCCAAGGTCGGCACGCAGAGCTGCTTTTTGGTCGGTGGCTGGCAATCCCCCGAGCAAGGGAGATTGGGCAAACTGGTCGATCGCCTCGGCCATGGCCGCAAGTTCCTTGGCTTTGATGGAACCAGCGGTAATTCGGCCTGCGTAACCAGCCACAGCCGCAAGGAAGTCCACGGTGGGCTGTCCGCGCTCTATTATTTTTTCCGCGGTAACGATTAGACGCTCCAATTCATCGAATTCAGTGCGAGCGCGATCTTCGATCGCTGGTCGATCGGCATGATCGAGCCAACTGCGCGCCGCATCCACGGTCCGGCAAAGTTTTTCGGCAAGCAGCCGATCACAAGCCTGCAAGGCACCGTCAGCGGTGAAGTTTTTGTCGGCTGCTTGGACCACAAACCAGGCAAGAAAGGCAGGTCGCTGCAGGAGCGAGCTTAGGGTCTGCAGACTTTGCGACTGCATCAACTCTTCGTAGCCGATCAGCATTCCGGCGAATTCGGTTTGGGCCAGAGCACGCCCCTCGGGCAGGTAAGCCTCCGCCTTGCGCCGCGCAATCTCCGCACCCATCGCCACCGTCGATTCAGGCGCGGCCGAGAACAAAGCGTATCCGTCGCTTGTGCTTGTGGCGGCAAAATCGAT
>CAIZMQ010000062.1 GCA_903934135.1 uncultured Verrucomicrobiota bacterium | reverse complement strand
CCGTGATCGTGTCCCTGCAGTTCGTAAAGGGTGATATCCGGATGCCCGACGACCTTCATCATGCGGACGAAGTAGGCGTTCTCCTCGTAGCGACCCCACAACTCGAGTTCGCGGTCGCCGGTTATCACGAGGATGGGTGGAGCGTCCTTCCGCACATGGTAAAGCGGGGCCATCTCGTCGATGACCGGTTGCAAGTTGGAGCCGCCACGCTCTTGGCGGACGGTGAAATGGGTCACCATTTGTCCGGTGAGGGGAACCAGCCCGGCCAGCTTGTCCGCATCGATGCCGTGCGCGGCGAGGTATTTTTTGTCCAACCCGACCATTGCGGCGAGATAGCCGCCGGCCGAGGCACCGCTGAGGTAAATTTTGTCCGGAGAGCCGCCGTATCGGGCAATGTTGGCAAAGACCCAGGCAACGGCCGCGGCAGCGTCTTCCACGTAGGTGGGTGACTTCACCCCCGGGCTGAGCCGGTAGCCCGGAGTAACCACCACAACTCCTTGGTCTTTGAGTTCCTCCGGCAGGAACCGCTTGCCTTCAGTCAGTCCGCCGCCGTGGAACCAGACAATGACCGGAAGATCCTTGCCGCCTTCAGGAGAGTGGACGTCCAGGGCACAACGTTCCTTCGTCTTTTGGTCTGCCGCCTCGCCTGTGCGGTAAGGGATATTTTCCTCCATGCGGTGGGGGACCGGAGACGCCTCCCCCGTGTGCCCGGAGGACAACGCGGTGAGAAAGAAAAGGGTGATCTGAAAGGCAAGCTGCACCATCACGAAAAAGCCACGTCCTGTTTTTTTCGACAAAGGACTGCACGCTTTACCTAAAGCCAAAGGCGCAGCATTCCGTCTGATCGGCGGGGACGGCAAAGTCTTCGGCATCAGTGCGCGGCACGGGGACTCAAGGCACGTCGTCCGGCCAACTGGCGCGGAAGAACATTCGCCTGTTCCACCGGGCTTCAAGGTTTCCGTGCCCCGTAATGGTCAGTTCGTAAATGCCCCGGTCGTCGGCTTGGATGCGCGGTGCATAGCCGCCTTCCGCGTGATCGCGAAAGGGGGTCCCGATGTCCTCCGCGTATTCGAAAACAGCAGTCTCGTGCGCGTGACCGATGAACTGGTGCGTCACGCGTGTTAGGTCTGTGGAGGGCTCATAAACCGCGCGGCCAACGCTATGCAAGCGTACGTCCGGGGGCGCCGCTGCCGGCGGTGGCTCCGTAAAGGTCAAAGTCAATTCTTGGAAAGCTCCTATCGTGCCGTCATCCGCTATCAGCCGCACTCGATAGTCGCCCGGGGACGTTGTGGTGACCGTGGTCGAGAGGTTTCCCGCATCGGCGAAGTTTAGGAGTCCCGGCCCGGACATTTGACGCCATTGCGTGGAGGTCGAACCGGGCGCGCGTCCGGTCAAAGTAATGGTTTGGCCCGCGGGAGCGCTCATGCTCTCTCCCGCGGCGATCTTGAGGGCAGGCGCACCGAACCCGCTGCCTTGCAGGTTGTCGAGCGTTGCCAGACCTAGCACGGCATTGTTGTGGCTCGTCACGGCGACCCCGAGATAAACCGGGTCGGTCATGGCCGGAGAAACCGTCTGGCCGGCCGGTGTCCACGTTATCCCGTCCTCTGAACGGAAGGCCGTGATGGTCGATCCGCTGCGCACTAGTCGAAGCCAGATACCATAGTCATAGGCTCCCAGCGCTTGGTGTCCGCTGGGGGACGCCGTGGCGGAACGGTTCTGCAGAGCGAGGCCGTTGGCCGGAGTTCCGGCCAGTAAAGCGTGGGTCGCTCCGGTAGTCAGGTCATCGCGAATCATCACCCCGGCTTTGGCCCAAGGGTCGGTGTTGGATTGCCCGAGAAGCCTGACTTGGACAAATCCGTCGCCGTGCAGTTCCGCATAACGGAAGTGGAAGGCGTCCGCGTTGTCCCAAATATCCGCACCGGAAGCCCGAACCGTCCAGATGCCGAGTGCTTCGCTGCTGCTTCCGGCTATTCCCACCGGGCCGATGTCCTGACCTGCCCCGGTCGAGGGGACTCCGACGGCCACGGCCAGGTCGGCGGTCGAGGTCAGTTGGCCGTCGTCGGCGGTCAATCGCAACAGGTAGTTGCCCGCGGTGTCGAACGCGACGCCGGTGGACAATCGATCGGCATGGTCGAAAGTAGCGCTCCCTCCGAGCGGCCCGCTGACCAAGGACCACGTCGTGGTCAAGGCAGCAAGGGTGCCCGGCAGACCGTCGTCGGTCACCTCGGCGGCTAGCATGAGGCCGGCTCCCTCGGGCAAGACCACCGCGCCCGGGAGTCCGGGGTTGATCTTGGGCGCCTCGTTGTTTTCGGGGACGACAAGAAGATTTGAGGTTTCGTCGGCCCCTCCCGCGGTGGTGATCCGGACGCGTCCGTCGACCGCTTCGGCCGGAACGACAAACCGGATGCTATTGTCGTTGACGACTGTGAAGTCCGGGGCCGTCTGGGCGCCGACCTCCACGAGGGTGGTCCCGCCGAGGTGGCTGCCGAAGACGGTTACGGTGGCGCCACGCACGGCGGCCGAAGGTGTGAAAGAGGCAATGAGTGGCGGGGGTGGAGGCGGACCGTAGACGGTGAAGTTCGCGGACAGGTTATTGATGCCCGCCGCGCTGGTCTGGCTGTCGAAGGATGAGTTTCCTGATGCCTGCGATGTGACCAATGTTCCGAATGGCGCGTCATTCAAGCCGATGCGGGTGAAGACGATGTTGTCGAAACCCGCTGAGGCAACTTGTCCCACGCGGCTGAAACGGATGCCTTCGTAGCGGGTGGTGTCGATGTCGATATCGGTAAAGCGGATATTCTCAACGTTCGTGTACCAGGTCTGTAATTCGATGGCCCCGGCTTGTTCGCTGAAAACCGTGAGCGAGCCGGTGCGTTCGAGCGTGTTTTCGTAGAAGTGGATGAGCTGCGAGCCGAAGGGATACCCCTCCAGCGCCCCGTTTAAGTAGACAAAGATCGTGTTCAGGCGCAGCCCCGGGCCTGCCACCTGGTCGCGGATGATGTTGCGGTGGACCTTGTGGCCTTCGCCGCCAAAGATGCCGATGCCGCCTGCACGGTAAACGCATTCGATGGTGTTGTAGCGGAATTGGATATTTCGCGTGGTCGGCTTGTTGAGCGTCCGCCCGGAGGCGTAAGAGGCCAGGCCGTCGTCCCCGCATCCCCGAACGTGGGTGTTTTCCACCACCGAGTTGCGCGTCCCACTCGCGAAGTTTACGCCGTCGGCGAAGGCGTTGCGCAAGCGACAGTTCCGGATGATGAGGCCGTCGGTGTAGATGCTTCCATCGTTGCTGAAGTCCGCGATCCATGCACCGGTCTCGAAGTGCTCCACCCACACGTTCTCGATGAGGGAGCCGGTGCCCCATGAACCTTTGAACGCGTGGTAGCCGAGACTGCGTGCGCTCTGGGCGCTCTTCATGTAAAGGTCGCGAACAATGGTCCTTGAGCCGGTGCCCTTGAGGCCGCCCAGAGCCTGTCCAGCATGGTCGGAGCTGGCGGTCCGCGAGAAGACGAGTTGTGTTTGCCACATGCCTGCGCCCTGCAAGACGGTTCCCGCCGGAAGGATGATCTCCTCCTCGAGGCGGTAGGTTCCCGGCGGGAGGTAAAGCTTTTTGCCCTGTGCGGCGGCCGCTGCCACCGCGTTTTTCAATGCTTTGGTGTCATTGGTTGCCCCGTTCCCCGTGGTGCCGAAATCGCTGGCGACGAGGTAGGAGGCGGCGTCCGGGAGCGGCACGAAGTCCGACACCTCCGCCTCGAGTGCGTCGACCCGGACCATCGCGTCGCCGTTGTCGCGCCGCAGTTCGAGAATGTCTCCGGCGGAGACTGGGGCGTCGAGGGTTACGCGGACTTCATTGAAGCGCTTTGCCGGCGTGCGACCGGTTCCGGGTGATTGCAGTTCGTTGCCCTGACTGTCGAAATAAACCCAGGCTTGCGCGGAGGTGACCGGGACCTTCTTGCTTTCCACGACTTGGCCGGCCCGCCGTACGTTGAGCGTGATCGTCCCGGCCTCGCCGTCTCTCACGCTGTAGCGAAGGGTCATCGCGTCGGACGGCGCGGCTGCAGTCCAGAGGGCATGGGTGCCGAAGCCGTTGAGCAAGATCACCCCGCGCTTTTGCGCCTCCGCGGCGATAGGAACGGGTCCTTCGCTGTAGGAAGAGCGAAGAATTTCGGCTGGGGCGGTGAGAGTGGCCAAGTTGTCTTCGTCATAAGTCGTCCATGGGAAGAGGCCTCCGCGCGGCAACTCGGGGAGAATCCAATCCTGAAGGGTGTCCGCTGGGTCGTCCCCGCGCACAGTCGGATTTCGGTTCTCCATCCCGGCAGTCAGGGTGGCGCTCGTTCCCTCAATCCTCAATCGCGAGACACCCCTAGCCGTGGTCACCCGCCATGCTTGTCGCGGATCGGCCGGGTTCCACGGGGCGGTGGAAACTGCACCAGTGTCCGCATCCGCCCGCAGGGCCTCGCCGGTAACGCGGTTCACCATCCAGACCAGGGTGTTGTCCGCCCGAGTCATCAGATACCAGTGCGAGCGCAAGTCGGTCTGCCGTGACGTGGAACTGCTCAAGAGGCCGGAAGTTTGGTCGCTGGCGATCACCCGTCCGGTGGCTGGATTTTCCACCGTAACGTAGAGGATACCCCGGGCGTCGACCGGGCGGGTGCCTTCGATGATTTGCAGGGCGTTGAGAAAGCCTTGGCCTCCGCTGCTGCCGCGCACGCGGACATAAATCGCGCCGCCCGCGCTCGGGCGGATATCGCGAAGGACGGCAACCGTGCCGCGGTTGTGGTTTCCCGCGATCGCCGGGTCCCGCACGGACAGACTCGCGGAAGCGGACAGGTATTCAAACTGCGCGTCGGAAAATGCCTCGTATACCGTAACGGCTTCGGTGGTGTATTTGCGGGAACCAAAGAGCTTGAGAGTGTAAGTGAGTTGGGGGTCGAGTCCCTGAATGGCGAACCGGGCATCTTGGACTGGCGTAGTTTGCCCGGGTGGCGTGTGTGATTCTGTGGCGATGTAGTCGAAAGCGGCCGTCGCAGCACCAAGGTCGCCGAGTGCTGCGGTGTCAAGGTCGGCGGCGGCAACTGTGGCAGGATCGAGCAAAAAATCCGGTGGCCCCGTGGTCGTGTCTCCGGCCGGACCGTTGTAACTGTCCGATCCGAACGGCGTGCTAAAGCCGAGGTCGATGGAACTTGGTGCGCCCGCTGCGTCGACCAAGCCGTTTAACTGCGGCGAACCGGTGACTGGATGGGGTACCGCGTTCCAGTGGTTCCCGTTCAAATCCGGTGAAACAGGGTCGACCCCGCGATACCCCTTGGAGGAATTGAAATCGATGAGATAGGTACGCGCTTGGACGGGCCCCGCGAGCAGCAGGAGGGCGCAACTGATGGTCAGCCGGAGGCAAGCCCTTTGGACCCGGTGCTTTCGCGAATAGCCCCGGCAGGAGGGGCTGGGGATCAAAAAATACACACTATACACAGACCGTCGGACGCCATCGGCGTTCAAACGGTAGTTTAACCATTTGCCGGGAACACTGCATCAGATCTGCGGAGTCAGGACGGCGGTAAGTCTCAAGAATTTCCGGACATCCGTGTCCCGGGCGACTTGATAGATTCGCCGTTCGCAGCCGGTGGGGACGCCACTCTGGTCGGGATCCACCAAGTAGCTGACGCCATCGGGCAACCACGGACCGGTGCTAAGGTTGGCCGTGTTTTCTCCTGTGATGGTGAGAGTCGGGTCGTCGGTGCGTACGAT
>CAIZMQ010000061.1 GCA_903934135.1 uncultured Verrucomicrobiota bacterium | reverse complement strand
GGCATCAGCTTTTTCAATGTCTGCTGGTATCGCACCACCGGCACCGAGGGGAGACCTGTGGAAGCTTGGTTGAATGAGACGTTGGAGCAGGGGCTCCTCAAATCGTCATTCATTGATCAATTCGAGTTCGCTCTCACGTGGGAAAACCACAACTGCGCCGGTATCTCGTCGCTCGAGGATCTGTTGCAGAATCTTATGCCCCATTGGATCGAGAATTACTTCCGCCACCCGAGCTATCTGCGCTTCGACGGCAAACCGGTTTTTTTCATTTACTCGGTGGACAAATTCATCGAGCACTTGGGCGGCTTGTCTAACTCGCGTGCGGCTCTGGAGGCCATGCGCACAATGTGCCGCGATGCCGGACTGAACGGATTGATCATCGCCGGTGAGGACCGAAACGACAACCGGACCGTGCTGGAAAAATTCCGCGTGTCGGGTTTGGACGCCTCGTGGTCCTACGGCATGCAAAAAGTTTCCGATCTTCGTCTGCGCCGCGATTGGGGTCTGCTTCCCGACATCGCCACCATTTCGATGGGGTGGGACCCGCAGCCGTGGCAGGACTACATCGGTTATTGGTGGACCTCGCATTACCAGCGCAACCAAGAGGAATTCCGCCAAGCCGCCGAAGAGACCCTCGCCATCATGAAGTCCTGGCCGGAGGACAGCATTGCGCGCCACATCGTGCAATTGGACAACTGGAACGAGTGGGCCGAGGGCCATTTCATTGCCCCGTCGCGCGAGGGCGGATTCGCTTACCTCGAGGCTGTGCGCCAAGTCTTCGCCCCCGACTCATCCAAGCCGCCCAATGTGCTGCCGGAGGAAATCAGCCTCGGGCCTTACGAGGATTCCTACGAAAGCTGGCTGCAATCGTGGAAGGACATCCTCGACAAGAAGTCCGAGTAAGACGCCTGCGCTACTGCTGGCACAATTCTGCGCGGTTTTGGCAGTATGTTTGGCGCAAAAGGCGGTTCCGCTGTGTATGTTGCGCGGAGAAAGATGCGTCTTCCCTCCAGTCCGGCCCCCGAGGCTGTCCGGTGCGCCAGTGGCGGCCTATTGTTCCGCGTTGGCACTCTTCTCCTGATTTCGTCTGGGGCGGTTCTGGCAGGCGGCGGATGCGCAGCACGTGGGTCTGGCGGAGGGATTGCTCGCGCGGGTGGGCATGGCGAGCCAGGCGGAACGTCCGGCCGGCGTGCTCGCCTATGGCGACCTCAAGCGGCTGGAGCTCGCCATGGCGCTGGCCGGCGATCCCGTGCTGTTGCTGATGGACGAACCCACGGCCGGCATGGCGCCGGCGGAGCGGGCGGCGCTGATGGCGCTGGTGCGCGGCATCGCGCGGGACCAGGGCGTGGCCGTGCTGTTCACCGAGCACGACATGGATGTGGTGTTCGGCCATGCCGACCGCGTGCTGGTGCTCGATCGCGGCCGGCTGATCGCCCAAGGCACGCCAGAGGCGGTGCGGGCCGATCCCCGGGTGCGCGCGGTGTATCTGGGCACCGCCGCCTGATGGGGGGCATGATGCTTCAGGTGGAGAACCTGCACGCGGGCTATGGCGGGGC
>CAIZMQ010000060.1 GCA_903934135.1 uncultured Verrucomicrobiota bacterium | reverse complement strand
GTCGAATTCGAGGTTCCCGCCTCCATGGTCATGGGCGAAGCTCGCCGTGTCGTCCGGGAAATCGTCGAGGCCGAGCAAATGCGCGGCCTGAGCGACGAGGATCTCCTGAGCAAAAAGGAGGAAATTTTCCAACACGCGCAAATGGGGGCGCAATTCCGGGTCAAGGCCGACTTCATCCTCACGCGTCTGGCCCGTGAGCAGAAAATCGAAGCCACCCGCGAAGAGCTGGCGGAGCACATCGCCCGCATGGCCCAGCGTTTGAGCATGCCAATGGACAAACTGGTCAAACAACTGGTCAAGCGGGAGGCACTCGGCTCGGTCGAGGGCGAGGTGGTCCGGGACAAGGCCCTTGATTTTCTGGCCTCCAAAGTTAAGGTGAAACCAGCGGAGGCGACGGCCTAAGCCCTGCCGCCGTCCAACTTTCTTTATGAATCCTCTCGTCACTTCCGGCCCGGTTTCGCCCCGCAATTCGATGCTCGTCCCCATGGTGGTCGAGCAGACCGGACGCGGGGAGCGCAGTTATGATATTTACTCGCGTCTGCTCAAGGACCGCATTGTTTTCATCGGCACGCCGATTGACGACTACATTGCCAATCTTGTTATTGCCCAATTGCTCTTCCTCCAGATGGAGGACGCCAAGAAGGACATCCACATTTACATCAATTCGCCCGGCGGTTCGGTCACGGCCGGGCTGGCCATTTATGACACCATGCAGTTCGTTACCTGCGATGTGAACACCTACTGCATGGGCATGGCCGCAAGCATGGGGGCGGTCCTTCTCTGTGCCGGAACCAAGGGCAAGCGCTATGCCCTGCCGAATTCCGACATCATGATCCACCAAGTGAGCGGCGGTGCCCAAGGCCAGGCCAGCGATGTCGAGCGTCAGGTCGAGTTCATGTTCAAGCTCAAGCGCCGCCTCGAGTCGATCATCGCGCAGCACACCGGCAAGCCGGTCGAGCAGGTGCACAACGATGCCGACCGCGACTACTACATGAGTGCCGCGGAGGCCAAGGCTTACGGTCTGGTCGACGAGGTGGTGAAGTCGCGCAAGGAAATCCCGGGCGCCATGCCCGCTTAAGACGATGGCCCGGGCGACCAATCTCACCATGTGCTCTTTCTGCGGGAAGAGCCATAGCGAGGTCCGCAAACTCATCGCCGGCCCCGGCGTTTACATCTGCGACAGTTGCGTCACCCTTTGTAAGGGCATCCTCGACAAAGAACTCAAAGAGGAGTCGAAGAAAAAGAACGGCTCTGTGCGCGTGCCCAAGCCGGCGGAGATCAAGGCCCAGCTCGACCAGTTTGTCATCGGCCAGGAACTGGCCAAGAAAACGCTCTCCGTCGCGGTCCATAACCACTACAAGCGCATCCTGCACCAGGCGTCCTCCCGCGAGATTGCCTTGCCCGGCAGCGAAGACGTCGAACTGGAGAAGAGCAACATCCTCCTCATCGGCCCGACCGGCTCCGGGAAAACCCTCCTGGCCCGCACGCTGGCGCGCATCATCGACGTGCCGTTCTGCATGGCCGATGCCACCACCCTGACCGAGGCGGGTTACGTCGGTGAAGACGTGGAGAATATTGTTTTGCGGCTGCTCCAAGCCTCGGACTACGACGTGAAGCGCGCTGAGATCGGCATCGTTTACATCGACGAGATCGATAAAATCGGACGCAAGACGGATAATGTCAGTATCACCCGCGATGTCTCCGGCGAAGGCGTGCAGCAGGCCCTGCTTAAAATTCTCGAGGGCACGACCTGCAACGTGCCCCCGCAGGGCGGGCGCAAGCATCCCCAGCAGGAATACATTCAGGTCAATACGGAAAAAATTCTCTTCATCTGCGGCGGAGCCTTCGTCGGCTTGGAAAAACTCATCCAGCGCCGCCTCGGCAGCCGTGTCCTCGGGTTCCACGCGCGCGAGGAGAAAAAGCCGGATGACGCTTTGTCGGTGCCGTCGGCCACCATTCACCAGGCCGAACCGGAGGACTTGCTCGGCTTCGGGATGATTCCCGAGTTTGTCGGGCGTCTTCCCGTCGTGACCGCTCTTGACCAACTGACCGAGGACGAACTGGTCACCATCCTGACCGAACCGCGCAACGCGATGGTCAAGCAGTATGCCAAGCTGATGTCCATGGAGGACGTCGACCTCAATATCACCAAGGACGGTCTGCGCGCGCTGGCCGCGCGAGCTGTGTCCAAGGGGACAGGAGCCCGCGCCCTCCGCTCCATGATGGAGAAAATCATGCTCGACGTGATGTATGATGTTCCCAGCCGCGAGGATATCGCCGAAGTGACAATCAACCGCGCGGTGGTCGAAGGCCGCAAGCCGCCGCTCCTGCGCCGCAAGCAGGAGAAGGACGCGGCCTGATTCCCATGCCGGCAAAAGCGCCGGTCATGCCCGTTCCGTGTCCGGGAGCCGAGGGCGGCGGGGTCGATGCCCCGGCCGGCTTATTCTCGCGCGAAGCACCGATTGTCCTCGACCTGGGCTGCGGCAACGGACTTTTTCTCGCCGGGTTGGCAGCCCGCGAACCGGGCTGGAATGTCCTCGGCATCGAAAAAAAGGAATACCGGGTGCGGCAGGCGCGGCGCCGTGCGGGTGACCTCGGCAATGCCCGTGTTTTGCATGGTGAGGTGCTCGAAGTGCTGTCCTCCTTGCTGCCGGGCTCGGTCTCGCGGGTCTATCTGCTTTTCAGCGACCCGTGGCCCAAGCGCCGTCACGCCGTGCGGCGTTTGGTACAGGAGGAATTTGTCGCGCTGCTGTATTCGCGCCTGGAGGCCGGCGGCACTTTCTTTTTTGCCACCGATGCCGAGGAATACCTCGCTTGGACGCAGGAAAAATTGTCCGTGAACGGGTGGCAGATCAAGGAGTGGGCGGTTCCTGAGACCTGGCCCATGACCGAATTCGAGCAACGTTTCGCCTCCGCGGGGTTGAATATCTGGAGACTTCAAGCCAGCCGGTGACACCGCAAAACCATGAGCCAACGGACGGATTCGGAACCACCGGATCCGGCTCGGACGACAATGCCCAGCTGGTTGCCTTGATGCGACGGGTGCGGGAGGACGACGAAGTTGCCTTCCGTGCTTTGGTCGAGGCAACGGAGGACCGGGTCTATGGCACGATGGTAAAAATGCTTGGCGGATTCGAGGGGGCGGAGGATCTCGCGCAGCGGGTTTATTTGCGCATTTGGCAGGCACGCGGGCGAT
Organism: uncultured Verrucomicrobiota bacterium; assembly: GCA_903934135.1. Classification (GTDB taxonomy): domain Bacteria; phylum Verrucomicrobiota; class Verrucomicrobiia; order Chthoniobacterales; family JACTMZ01; genus JACTMZ01. Next base: position 5,464 of record CAIZMQ010000060.1, on the reverse strand, counting down.
ACGAGCCGACGGCCAAGTTCACCACTTGGATGTTTTCCATCGTGCGGCGCCTCGTCCTGAATGAGCGCCGGGGGCGCGCGCGGCGCGGGGTCGTCTTTCGCGAGCCGTCCGTGGAGGAACGTCCACGCGAGGTGAAGGTTTTCGAAGATCCGTCGAAGACCGCGGCAGCGGGTGAACTGGCTCGCGTTATCGAGAACGCCCTGGCCGGGCTTCCGGAAGACCAGCGCACCGCCGTTGTTCTCCGCCGCTACGAAGAGATGCCCTACGAGGAAATCGCTTCCGTTCTCGAAACAACGGTGCCGGCGGTCAAAAGCCTGCTTTTCCGCGCGCGCCAGACCCTGCGGGTCAAGCTGGCGGGTTGGTTGTGATCATCGTGTCCAGCGGCCTTTGGACAAGGCGGGCAGCCAGTTGTTGCGATACATGACCGAGTAATCGGTCTTGCCGACGGCGCCGATCATGGGCACACCAGTGGCGCGTTTCCACTTTTTGGACATGCTTTCGCCGGTGTGGCATCCCCAGCTTTTGACCACCGCTCTCTTGGCGAAGATACCGCGGTTGATGCGGCCAAGCTCGTTTTCGTGGAGCCAGGCTTTCGATCCGCTGTCGATCTCGTTGCTGTAATCGAACATGAAACAAGCTTTGTTCGAATGGAGGAACCAGTCGAGGGACGCGATCTTGACCTGATCGCGGGGCTGACCGGCGTTCAGGTAGTTGATGACCGTGTCGGGGGAAGTGAACCAGATGAGCTTGACCCCGTATTTGGGGGCGATCCCGGCAATCCAACTGGTCAAGGGGCCTTCATTCTGGCGGAGGCGGCGCTCGTAGCTCGGTCTGTACACCAGCCAGGTGATGCGGGCCTGCGGGTTGGCGTCCTTGATCTGCTGGAAGCGGGTCACGGCTGGACGGATGAAGTTGCCCCACCAGCGATCATGCGGTGGATTTTTGAATTTCTCCCACTGGTAAAGGGACACCCCGCCGCTGACCACGATGTATTCTTTTTCGTCGGCCGCATGGAGCGGTGCGAGCGGTGCGGCTGCGAGCAACAGGACGATGGCAATCAGGCGAGGCATGGGCCTTAAAATCTTCCGCGAAAAGCGGACAAGGGCAAGAGGATCCGGCCGGATGATGCCACTTTGCCGCGGCGAATTGCCGCCTCGGCGGCGGGGATTCAGGCCGGAAGCAAGTGGTGTTTGCCGGCCTGGTGATGGCGGACGGCGGCCAGTCCGAGAAAGGCCGCTTCTGCGGCGAGGAAAGCGATGACGTAGCCCTCGCCGCCGACGCCGAAGCCGTAGCTATGGAGTCCGGCCCCGAGGATGTAATTCACGCCATACCAGGCCATGATGATGCCCGCGAAATTGACGACTGCGGCCACGGCGATGCCGAAGTCGCCCCACCAACCGGCCATTCTGCCGTGGATGGCGACGACGTACATGAGCAGGGCGATGAGGGCCCAAGTTTCTTTCGGGTCCCAGCCCCAGAACCGGCCCCAGCTGTAGTTGGCCCAGACGCCGCCGAGGATGGTGCCAACCGCAAGGAGGATCAGGCCGACAAACATCATGCGGTAAAGCCATTCGTGGAGCGGACGGAATGAGTCTGTGGTCTGCGGTTTGCGGATGTACCGCCAGAGGATAACGTGGGCAAAGCCGAGCGCGAGGGCGAAAGCGGCATAGCTCAAGGTGATGACGAGCACGTGCACGGTGAGCCAGAAGTTATCGCGCAGCACAGGGACGAGGGGATCAAGACGCGCCGGCATGGCCACGGGGAGACTGCGGACGAGAAGCAGGCAGAGGAAGCTGACCGGCAGCGCACTCAGAAGCATGAGGCGATTGCGGTAGACGGCGTAGAAGATCAGGCCGAACATCACCGTGCCCATAGCGACCCACACTACGGACTCATACATGTTGGTCACCGGGGCGCGTCCGGCAATGACCACGCGCAGGTAGAGTCCGTAAAGGATGAAACCGAGCGAAGCCGCGCTCAAGGCAACGCCGCCTCGCAGCAGCCAGTGGCGGAGTCCGTGGTGCGCGCCGGCCATGAGCAAAAGTGCCGCCGGAACGAGCAACCACATCGCCGTATCGAACGGCTTGAGGCGATTGTAGAAGTTCTCGCGGTCGACCACATCGACCGTCGGATAAACTTCGGGATTGAGCGCGCGGAGGTCGCCGACTAGCCCCTCCGCCGCGGTGACAAAGGCCGTATTGTCGCCGCCACGTCCTGCGATGTTCAAGTTACGCAGATCCTGGAGGATGGTGGCGGCCTTTTCCGGAGGGTATACGTTGGCCAGTTGGTCGATAGACAACCATGGCGAGCCGGCTGGCGCCCCGGGAGGCGGCGGTGCGATGAGAAAAGCGGTGGTGGCCCCGAGTGCGTCGTAGAGTTGCAGGCGTCCGAGCACGGTTTGCGCCTCCGTGTTGAGCTTCGGCACTGCTTCACCGGCCTGGCGCAACGCGGCGGCCTCTTGGGAGAGGGAGGTTAGTTTTGTGGCGGCGGCGAGTTCTTTCCGAGAGAAACGTTTACGCGAAGGATCGAGACCGACCTCCTCAATGAGCGGCCGGTAGGAGATGAGGATGATGGGATCGTTGCTCCAATCGTGCGTGGCGAAGAGTTGCGAAAAGGCGAAGGCACTGCCGCCGTAGGTATCGCCATCGGCGGTGCGTACCGGGTCGCGTCCGGAGATTTTGACCAGAAGTTCATGGCCGAAGGTGCCGATCGGTTTGCGCCGCCCCGAGTCTTGCACCACGAGGCATTCCCACGGGGTGAGGTCGGCAGGGGGCGGAGCCGCGGGGAGTGCCGCCGAAGTGGAGAGGAGGATGGCGAGCAGGAGTTTCACGAGGTGGTGGAGAGTTGAGGGGTGCGCTTGGTTGGGCCGGCCGATCCTGCCATGCTTTTTTCGTGCACAGAGGGTCGGCGGAAGATGAACATGGTGACGAGGCCCGCGCTGAAGATAAGAGAACCGACCCATTTGCCGAGCCATCCCGGGTCGCGGAGAATTTGCACCGAACTCTGCGTGAGATCATTCGGGTTCCACGAGGCTTGGGATATTTTGTAAGTCAATCCGGTGAGCGAACGCCACAAGGCTTGCGGATAATTGGCCGGCTGGTTCATCGAGCACGAGCCTGTCGCGTCGGTTTGTCCGTCCGGAAGGATCATGGCGAGGTCGCTGCGGAACGAGGCGGGTTCCTCCGTTCCCTCGTTGCGTTCGACGGTGAAATCCTCAAGCACAAGCCCGAAAGGCAAATCGGCAACTTCCCAGCCGTACGCCACCTCCAAGGGGAATGAGCCGGTCGGCAAACTGACGCGCCAACCTGCGCCGACCCATTGCTCGACGGTGCGGTCGGCTTTGCTCGCCCGCACGAGGATGCCGTCGAGCAGGGATTGTCCCGGAGGGATGGGTTCTCCGGCCGGCAGAGGGCGGAAAGTGAAGCCGGTCTGCGCAGAGGGCAGAATGTCGAGCGCTTCGATTGTCCAATCATTCCATCCGGTGGCGACCGCCCGATTGGCGGGCAGCGGGGCGGAGGAGACCAGTCGACCGCTGGCGAACAAATCCATTTGCAGCGCGCCGTCGTCCCGGGCGGTGATGACGGCGCGGTTGGGGGCGCCGGTGGCCGGCGCGGGTTCGGCGGCACGCGCCAGGTCGACGGTGACGAGGCCGAGGTCGAGCCGGTTGTGATTGCGATCGCCCGCGAGCAACCACTGCTCGACGGATTGGTTCATTGCCGCGGTGCGGAGGCGGACGAGGACCGCGGGGTTGCCCCCGGGTGCGGTGGCCGGCTGGAAATCGGCCATCAGCCGCGGGGAGTCGGCCACGGCTTCGAGCTTCCATCCGCCGGGGGTGGTCCAAAGATCGAGTGCGTTGCCCTCGCCGACCCGCAGCGGCTGGCGTCCGAGCTTGATCGTGACGGCGCGCTTGGCATCGGGATCCCGGACGGTGATCTCGCGTTTTTGCAGGACGAGCTTGTCGTCGGGAGCAGAGTCCTTGAAGAGCGTCATGGTTCCCTCGATGCCCCAGATCTGGCCGACGACCGCCCCTATCATGACCACAATCATGCCGAGATGAACGAGGAGGAAGCCGGTGTGGTATTTTTTCCAGGGCCAGCGCATGAAAGCGCTGCAAGTGAGGTTGGCCGCGAGAAAGAACAGCCAGAGGTAAAACCATGGAGCCTCGTAGATCCAGGTGCGGGCCGTGTCGGCATCGAATTTTGATTCGGCCAAAGTGCCGACGATGCTCATGACAATGAGCACACTGAGCAAAATGACCGCCAAACGCAGGGAGGCAAGGAACCGGAAGATCGGATCGTGTTTCCAAGCATACCGCCGCGGGCGCGAAGGGCCGGCATGGGTGGATGTCATTGTTGACTATACGCTAAAGACGAACTTTTTGGAGTCAAGGAAGGGGTGGGGCCGGCCCGTCGAACTGCCGGTTGCGAGCAAGCAAGTCGGCCGTGGTTTGCGGGAAAAGTGGCCGGTCGCTTTTTTGCCCATGGCCAAGGGTGCGCCAGGGTGGCGGTCGGCTGAATCAGGACTGTAGATCTCGTCACTCGCCGCGTCCTAACCGCCTGCGCCAATCGCGCGCTTTCTCGGGCTCCCCTGTGACGTCATGGTTGAGCCCGAGGACGCGCGTCGCGCGGCCGGACTGGTCGCGCAAAATGACGTAGTTCGACGCGATGTCGTGCCGCGTGCCATCGGGCCATCGGGCGTGAATGAGGTCCCGTCCCCGGCTGCCGCCCGCGGCGATGAGGCGGTTTAGTTCGCCGGTGAGGCGCTCTTGTTCGGCCTCGCTGTGCACTTGGAGCCATACGGCTTGCGCGTCGGTGGCCTCCGGATGCCCGAACAGGGCAAACGATTTCCGGTCCCAGTGCAGGATGTTTTTGACCGGGTCCCAGTCCCAGATGCCGAACTCCGCCACGTCCTGCGCGATGCGCAAGCGCTCGTTGGTGGCGAGCAGATCACGGCGGATGTGCTGGATGGAGGTGATATCGGTGACAGTGCCCAGCCAGCCGAGAGGTCTGTCCTCGTTATCGAGCAAGGGTGCCACTTTGATCAGAACATCGAAGCGCGTTCCGTTCTTGCGGCAGAACCTCAACTCCATGCCGTCAGGCGCTGCCTCCCCGCGCAAAGTCCGCTCGAAGGCCTCGCGGATCGCAGGCCTTTCCTCCTCCGGCCAGTAGCAATATGGCGCCGGTTGGCCGGTCAGCTCTTCGGCCGGCCAGCCCGTCATCTCGCAAAACGCAGGGTTGACCAACAGGCACTTTCCGTTTTCGTCGATGACAACGATACCGGTGCCCAGCGAATGCTCGATGGCCTGACGGAAACGCAACTCGCGCTTGGTGGATGCCTCGGCGTCGCGCAGTGCGGTGATGTCGTGGAGGGTGCAGGTCAGTTGATCGAGGAGCTTGGTTTTCGGATCCGCGCGGACCTCGACACGGCTCTGCACGGTGCGGCGGGAGCCATCGGGAAGCGAGCT
>CAIZMQ010000059.1 GCA_903934135.1 uncultured Verrucomicrobiota bacterium | reverse complement strand
TGCCGCCGCGGCTTTCGCCGGCGGCTCGGTGCAGTCCCATGCGGATCTCGGGCTGCCCAGGGAAGCCTATGGCGTGTGGGACCGGGCAGGCGGGCATCCTGTCGAACAATATCCCTATGTCCGGGGGCAGGAATATGCGGCGGAGTGGACGACAATCAACCCAGCCCGGAACACCTTTGACTGGGCCGCGCTGGATAGCCTGTTGCAGTTGGCCTACGACCAGAACCAGAGATTTTTCGTCAAGATCCAGCCCGTCGCTGCGACGACCATGCCGCCTTGGATTTTCACCGCTGGCGTTCCAAAAATCACCTGCCCTACGTACACTTATGGGTACTACCTGGATCCTGAATTTAAAATCTACTTTCAAGAAATGGTGCAGGCGCTGGGCAAACATCTGCGCGAAGAAATTCCGGCTCATCTGGCCAATATCGTCTCTTTCGTTCGCGTGGATACCGGCGCCACGGGGGACGAAGAACCGTATGAAGGCTCGGACGTTCCCTACGTTCCGCCTGAGTATCAAATTAGCGCCGAGGAATGGCGGAATTACAGGCTGTGGATTTTCGATGTTTATGACCAGGCCTTCCAGCATGGCGCGGGACCACAAATCCCGCTGCTCTTCCAGAATATCGAGGTGCCGGCCTATCAGACCGAGCGGGACTGGGTCATGGCCAATGTAACGTCCGGATTCGGTGCGAAGTATGGCGGCCAGGTTCGCGGACACCATTTGTCGGAATCCAGAAACGTGCCGGACTCGTTCAAGGCGCTTTCCGTGGACACACCGTTCAGGCTTTTCTCCGTCAACGAGATGGACCAGACCTGGGAAAAACCTTATTTCCAGCTCAATGTCAAATTGGGCATGTATTGGTGCGCGGTGGAACAACTCAACGCCGGCCTGACAATATGGGATTGGAGCAATTCGCTGATGGATGGCGCGGCGGCCAATGACCTTGTCTCTACTGCCGAGTTTTTCAACACCTGGGCGGCGGAACTCGACCCGCCAACGGCCCGCGGCGGATTCTGCATCTTCCACGAAGGACTCGCTTCGGAGGATACCACCAAGTTTCCGATCGCAACCTATGGATCGCCGGCCAACAGGGGCAATACCAACCGGTATACCACCATCTGTGCGGCCTATGCCAGCCAGGGTGCCAAGATGGACGACCTGAACGCGGCCCCCTTGGGACAGGTGGCGCAACGCAGGGCGCAGACTGGATTCAACGATTCCGGTTGGGAGATTTGGCCCGGGAACTATGAACGGTTTATCACTCAGATGGACCCGGATTCCACCAGCAAGGGACTCTGGCGCGTCAACGGAACCTTGACGACAAGCTCGCATCCTTATGACCGCTTCGCGCGCGGTTTCGACAGTGCCTCCGGCCGGAACACGATGTATTTCGAAATCAATGACAACCTGCTGCCTTCAGTGGGCCAGCGGGTGCGGCTTTCCGTGGACTATCTCGATCGCGGCACCGGTCAGTTTGCCCTTCGCTACGACGCCGTGGGGAATAACCAGAAAACCGCGTTCACGGTCACCAAAACCAACAGCAATACCTGGAAGACTGCATCGGTGGTGGTCACGGATTGGGCCTTCGGAAACCAAGGGCCTAACGGCTCCGACCTCATCCTCGTCAATTTGGATTCAGATGATGATATTTTCCATAAACTGGAAGTGACCAAGCTGGCCCATGTCCAAATCGGCACGGTTGGCATGGGCACGGTCAGCGCTCGTACGGACGCTACGACCTACTCGCCGGTCGTCGGTGACGACTTCGCCGAAAGCCAGCGCTTGGAATTGACGGTGACTCCTGCTTCGGGATGGAAATTCACCGGATGGAGCGGCGCGTTGACCGGGACCAGTGCCCGCCCGTTTCTTTTCCCAACCAAAGACTCGCGGGTCACGGCCACCTTTGCTCGGACTTCGGCTACCCCTCCGAGCAGCGTGCCTCTCTTCAGCAGCGATCCGATCGGCAAGACCGCCGCACCGGTCGATGGGGTCTATTCGGGAACCCTCTCGGGAAATGCCAGCGATCCGAACGGCCAAGCGCTGACCTTCTCCAAGGTTTCCGGACCGTCTTGGCTAAGCATCACCGCCGACGGGACGCTCTCAGGAACACCGCAACTCGCCGACCTGGGCCTCAATCGATGGGCGGTGCAGGTCAGTAGCTCCGGTGGCACGGACACGGCAATCCTCCTCATCGACATCGTAGCACCCGGCCCCAATCCGCCCGCCGGTCTGAGCTATTCGCGCCCTCCCGTTTACACCAAGGGCACGGTGATCAACAATCTTTCCCCGTCCAGCATTGGCGGCGGCGTGGTGAGGTATGTGGCCACGCCCAATCTGCCAAGCGGCTTGAGGCTGAACAGCACCACCGGCCTTATCAGCGGCACACCTTTGGCACCAACACCGGCGGCCACCTACACCATCACGGCGACCAATCCCGACGGTTCGACCACCACCTCACTCAACATCACGGTCATCGATATAGCCCCCTCCGCACTGACCTATTCCAGTAATCCCGCTTCCTATCCAATAGATCAGGCGATCACTTTGAATGCTCCCACCAACAGTGGCGGAGCCGTGGTTTCTTACGCGGTATCGCCCGCCCTACCAGCCGGTCTGGCTTTGAACACCACCACCGGCATGATTAGCGGCACGCCGACGGCACTTTCTACCAGCGCCAACTACACTATCACCGCCACCAACACAGGCGGCTCGACGACTGCCCAGCTGAACATTGCAGTTGAAGAAGGCGGCTTCCGTAACTCCTCGTTAATCACGCTCAATGACAATGCAGCAGCCTCGCCCTACCCATCCGCGATCGTTGTGCCAGCAACGGCCGGAACAATCACTAGGGTCACGGTCACGATTTATGGCCTCACTCACGCTCGGCAAAACGATTTGGACATCCTGCTGGTCGGGCCACTGGGGCAGAAGGTGCTGTTGATGTCGGATGTTGGCGCAGGTGCGTCTGTCGCGAATGTGAATCTAACGTTCGATGATGCAGCCGCAGTTTTCCTGCCGACTAGTGCGGTGCCCATTACCACAGGAACCTACAGACCAACTGATAGTGGATCAACTTCCGATGCCTTCTCGGCGCCTGCTCCCGCTGCGCCGTATGACTTAACCTTGGCGGTTTTCAATGGAACGAATCCCGCGGGAACCTGGAGCCTCTATGTGATGGATGACCGAGGAATCAACACCGGCAGCATCAGCGGAGGATGGAAACTATCACTGAAGACCACCGCGCCGCCCGTCGCCGCTCCCTCAGCGCTCAACTACTCCAGCAACCCCGCCACGTATACCACGGGCTCAGCGATCACGGACAACAGGCCAACCAGCAGTGGCGGCGCGGTGGTTTCGTATGCGGTCTCACCCGCGTTGCCGACGGGTCTGACGCTTAACACCTCCACCGGCGTCATCAGCGGAACGCCCTCGGCGGTGACCACCACCGCCAGTTACACCGTCACGGCAACCAATACCGGCGGATCGACCACGGCATCAGTGAGCATCACGGTGAACGATGTCGCACCTTCCTCTCTCAGTTATTCCAGCAACCCGGCGACCTACACCAAGGACACGTTGATCCCGGACAACGCACCCACCAGCAGCGGTGGTGCGGTGGTTTCTTACGCGGTCTCTCCCGCGCTGCCAGCTGGCCTCACGCTGAACACCTCCACCGGCGTCATCAGCGGCACGCCGACGACCCTTGCCACCTCCGCCGATTACACCGTCACCGCCAGCAACACCGGCGGCTCCACCACCGCTTCAGTCAGCATCGCAGTCAATGATGTCGCACCTTCCTCTCTCAGTTATTCCATCAACCCGACGAGCTACACTAAGGACACGGTGATCTCGGACAACACGCCCACCAGCAGCGGCGGAGCCGTGGTTTCCTACGCGGTCTCACCCGCGCTGCCAGCCGGCCTTACGCTGAACACTTCCACCGGCGTCATCAGCGGCGCGCCGACAGCCCTTGCCACTGCCGCCGGCTACACCGTCACCGCTAGCAACACCGGCGGATCCACCACCGCTTCAGTGAGCATCGCAGTCAATGATGTCGCACCTTCCTCTCTTAGTTTTTCCAGCAACCCCGCCATTTATGCCAAGGACGTAGCGATCCCGGACAACACGCCCGGCAGCAGCGGTGGAGCGGTGGTTTCTTACGCGGTATCACCCGCGCTACCAGCCGGCCTCACGCTGAACACTTCCACCGGCGTCATCAGCGGCGC
>CAIZMQ010000058.1 GCA_903934135.1 uncultured Verrucomicrobiota bacterium | reverse complement strand
ATTGATCGTTTGATTGATTAAGGTTTTTAAGGATTTTGTCGCCGCATCGTCAGTTTGGTTTTCCCCTGCCTCCAAGGCATCAAAAATTCCGGGATTGCCTAATTGGTCGCGGTAAGGCCATGAGCCGGCCCGAATATTCACATTGCCGCTGGGAGCCGAGAGGATGGAGCCGGGCCCGAAGTGCACCGCCAAGCCCTCAATATTGACGCGCGAACGTTCCGGAAGAACTGCGCCCGGTATCCGCTTGCCGTCAACTTGTGGCAGGATCCTCGTCACACTCTCGGCTCCAAACTCCGCGATGCCTGTAAACTGATTGAAAAAAATCGGCTGGAGTTGCGCGTTGGCATCGTAGTTGGGATTAGCCACCGCCCCGTAACTGGCTAGGACGTCAATGCGGCCGTTGAGGGCCACGGAGGTTGAGCTTTCAAGGGCACCCGCTTGGGTGACCCTTTTGCCCGCCATCGTGATGCTGCCGGTCAGCGACCGGATGATGCCGCCGTTCACGACTGTCCCGGAGCCGTTTTCAACACGCCCCACCCAGACATCTAGGCCACGCAGACTGGGATCGTCAGCGGAATGAGGTGCCACGCCAACCTGGCTACCAGCGGCTAGGATGGTCTGCCCGGCCGGAGTTTCGATCGTGCCTTCATTGTGGACATTCGGCCCGACCAACATGACGCGGCCACCACCGCCTTCGGGGGAAACACTGGTGCGGATTTGTGCACCACGCTGGACTATAACATCACCATAGCGACCACCAAGCGGAGGCGGGTCTGGAACAAAAGCCGGCGTACCATCGCCACCGCCGGGGACTTCGATCGTCGAGAAGATGAACTGGGCATCGCGATTGTTGAGCAAACCTTGTCGGACAAGGTTGTCGTTGATCGGTAACGACGAAGCGACGAGCGCGCGGGTGTTGATCTGACTCGATCCGCCGAAGATGACGCCGTTCTGGTTGATGATGTAAACTTGGCCCTGCGCGTTGATGCGGCCGCGGATTTGCGAGGGTGCAGTCGAGGGGTCGAACACCTTGTTGAAGGCAATCCATTTGCCGGCATCGGCCCCGCCTTTCGACTGGTCAAAATTGACCGTGGTGTCGCGTCCGACATTGAACGTTTTCCAATGCAGAACGGCCTGCGGGTCGTTTTGCTTGATGTTAACATCATTTCCCACTGCGAGGGCGGCGTCCGCACCTTGCCATTTGGCGTTCGGACCGGTGAGGACCTCGAGTCCGCCGGGCACCATGCCGTTGGCCACATTGTTCACCGACGCCGCTGCCGAACGTGCGGCAGCTTGAGCGGCCTGCATGCTTTGCAGGGCCTGCGTTGTGCGAGCCAAGCGGTCTTGTGCGTTAGCTCGTAATTTCAAGGCCTGCGCCTGACCGGTGTTGGCCAAGGCTTGTGCGCGGGCCGCATCATTGGCCCGAGTGACCCCGCCACGCAAAATGTCCCCCGCGTAGGTCGGAGAGGTCAGGGCGAAGACCAGACCGATCGTAAGGAGCGCATTGAGCGAGCTGCACTTTTGTGCGGCCCGGATCAGGCCGCGGTGGCGCTGGTAACAGTTTGGTTGGAGACCCATGGTGGACCGGATGTCGCGTGTCTTGGCGACCAGCTCTCCACACTAAGCAGCACTGATCCGATTTCCAGTGGAGCCATGTGACATTTTGGTCACAATTGCCGGGGTCGAGCCACCCATGGAGGCAGAAAAAAGAGGCCCGATATACCCGAGAAACCGTCTCAGGATTTTCCGCGAAGCTTTCCTCCCGTCGCGCCATGGCTTGGCCGGCTTTCGCCCAGCAAGAGCGGAAAAATCGTGATGAGGAAGCAGAGGTGTGGTTATTTGCGGGCGTGAAAAAGTCCACCTTCCTTCTCGCCCTGCTCCTTGCCCCTTTGCTTCCCGGTTGCCAAACCGCGCAATCGCCCACCGGTGGTCCTGGCTTTGAACAGAATCCCACGGACAGCGGCTCGCGCTACTCGCAGTTCAGTCTGCCGAGCAGCCGCATGGGCATGCAGAATACCGATCTGGACGACTAAGCCGGACTTTTCCCGCTGGACACATATTCGTTTGCACGAATATGTTTTTACGCGTGAACTTGGTCCGCATCCACGAGTGTCTCTGCCACCGCACGCGTTTGCGCATCGTGCATTTGCTGCTCCGGGGACCGCTCTGCGTCTGCCATCTGCAGGATGTCATCGGCGAACCGCAGGCCAAGATTTCGCGTCATCTGGCTTATCTGCGCCGCCACGGCATGGTGAAAACCGAGCGGAGGGGCAAATGGGTGCTTTATCGTTTGACCGAGAAAAAACCACCCTTGCTCGAAGCCAACCTGGCCTGCCTGCAGGATTGCGCGGGTGAAGAGGCCGTGTTCCGGCGGGACTTGCGGAAGCTGGGCCAACTCGTAAACACCAAGACGCCGCATCGCGGTTCCGTCACCCCGGTATGAACGATTCGATCGCACGCCGGATGTCCTTCCTGGACCGTTACCTCACCTTGTGGATTTTTGCCGCCATGGGTATCGGCGTTCTGGCCGGCAATTTTCTCATTGCTAATCCCGAGGCATTCTTCGCCCCGGTCACGGTCGGAACAACAAACCTTCTCATCGCGGCGGGTCTCATCCTCATGATGTATCCACCTTTGGCCAAAGTGCGCTACGAGGAAATGCCCAAAGTTTTCTCCAATCCCCAAGTGCTCGGGCTGTCGCTTCTCCAAAATTGGGTCATCGGTCCAGTGCTCATGTTCATCCTCGCCGTCCTGTTTCTCCGGGATCACCCGGACTACATGGTCGGGCTCATCCTGGTCGGCATCGCCCGCTGCATCGCCATGGTCCTCGTCTGGAACCAGCTGGCCAAGGGGAGCAGTGAGTATTGCGCCGGCCTTGTCGCGCTCAACAGCGTCTTCCAAATTGTCACCTTCGGCCTCTACGCGTGGGTCTTCATCACCTGGTTGCCCGGACTTCTCGGGATCGATCTGTCCATGGTCCAAGGGATCGGGGGAAAGTCGCTGGCCGATGTGACCATCGGCCAGATTTTCGCCAGCGTGCTGATTTACCTCGGTATACCTTTCGCGGCGGGTGTGCTCAGTCGCGTTATCCTCATTCCGCTCAAGGGCATCGAGTGGTATGACCGCAAATTCATCCCGGTGATCTCACCCGTCACTTTGGTCGCCTTGCTTTTCACCATCGTGGTGATGTTCACCTTCAAGGGCGGCACCATCGTGAAGCTCCCGCTGGACGTCCTCCGTATCGCGCTGCCGCTGACCATCTATTTCATCCTCATGTTCGGCCTCAGCTTTTTTCTCGGTCGCCGGATCGGGGCGGATTATTCGCGCAGCACAACCCTCGCCTTCACCGCGGCGGGGAACAATTTCGAACTGGCCATCGCGGTGGCCATCGGTGTTTTCGGCATCGCCTCCGGGGTGGCCTTCGCCACCGTGGTCGGACCGCTCATCGAAGTGCCCGTGCTCATCGGGCTCGTCCATGTCGCGCTCTGGTTCCGGCGCAAGTATTTCCCCCGCGAAATCATCGAAGAAGCCGACCGCCTCGGCGAGCAGGAGCTGTCGGGACCGGATCGCCTGTTCCTGCAAAGCGAGACCTGCCGGGCGGTGCGGCAGTCCATGGAGGGAGCAAGATGATGCCCGAGAAGCCGCGTGTCCTCATCCTTTGCACGGGCAACTCCTGCCGTAGCCACATGGCCGAGGGCATCCTTCGCGCCACGGCCGGCGACCTCCTCGAAGTGTGTAGTGCGGGATCCAACCCGGCCGGCTATGTCCATCCTCAAGCCATCGCGGCCCTCGCCGAAATCGGCATCGATATTTCCGCCCACACCTCGAAGCATATGGATGAATTTCTCGACCGTGAAGTGGAGACGGTCATCACGGTGTGCGGGAATGCGGACCAGGCTTGTCCGGTTTTTCCCGGCCAGGTGAACCGGCATCACTGGCCCTTCGATGATCCGGCGCACGCCACCGGCACCGCGGAAGAAATCGCCGCGCAATTCCGCCGTGTGCGCGACGAGATCCGCCAAGTTTTCGGAGCCTACGCGGCAGGACGCCACGACAAAAATACCCCGCGACCACCCCGATGATCCGCAAACCTTGCGTCCTTTTCCTCTGCACGCACAACTCGGCCCGCAGCCAGATGGCGGAAGGTTGGCTGCGCCATCTGGCCGGCGACACCTTCGAAGTCTTCAGCGCGGGGACCGAGCCAAGGCAGCCGCATTCGCTCGCAGTAGAAGCCATGCGGGAGTGCGGCATCGATATTTCCGGCCACACCTCGAAAGGTCTCGAGGGTATCCTTGGTCATGTGCCCGTGCGGTATGCCATCATCGTTTGCGCCCAAGCGAGCAACGAATGCCCGCGCATTTACCCGGCCCTCGGCGAGGTCCTGCACTGGCCCTTCGACGACCCGTCGGCCGCGACCGGATCCGAAGCGGACCAACTTGCCGTGTTCCGGCGCGTCCGTGACGAAATCGGGGAACGGCTGCGTTCCTGGCTCCTGATCATGCCGCAGAACCCACCCAGTCTTCCATGAATACTGCCGAACTCACCGCCCTGCTCGCCGCCTTCGGCGAAAAACCTGTGTCCTTTGTTTTGCCCGATGGCGGGCGCATCCCCGACCATGCGCACATCACCGAGGTCGGCCGCATCGACCGCGAGTTTCTCGACTGCGGTGGCGTCATGCGCCGCAGTTCTTTCTGCTGCTTGCAGGCTTGGGTGGCGGACGACACGGACCATCGCCTGTCCGCGGGCAAACTCACGGCCATCATCAGCCGCGCCCTCGAGCCCCTCGGGCTGGCTGCGCTTCCGGTGGAAATCGAGTTCGAGGACGGCCTCATCTCGCAGTTCCCCCTCCTCTCGGTCAGTGCCGGTGACGCCGTGGTCCTGCACCTCGGAGCCAAGCACACGGACTGCCTGGCCAAGGAAATTTGCCTCCCGGTCCCGGGCGCGGCGGAGGGTTGCTGCACGCCGGGGTCGGGCTGCTGTTGATCCGCGGCGGGCCGCACCGCACCGGCCCTACAGGGAAGTCGCGGCAACGGCCGCCGCAGAATCGCGCAGGCGCAACAGTTCGATCTTCCCGTCACGGTTCTCGACCAAGGCGGTGCAATGCTCGACCCAATCGCCGCAATTGTAATAGCTGAGCTCTCCGATTCTGCGCACGGACGGCATATGGATGTGCCCGCAGAGGACCGCACTGGCGCCGGCATCCCGCGCGTAGCGGGCCATCGCTTCCTCGAAGTCGCTGATGAAGTTCACCGCATTTTTGACCCGTGATTTGATGTAGGCGCTCAGCGACCACGGCGCGAGGCCGAGCCGGTGGCGCACCCAATGCACCGGATGGTTCGCCTGCAGCAGTAGTTCGTAACCAAGTCCGCCGACGTGCGCCAGCCACCCCATGTTCTGCACCACGGTATCCAACTCATGCCCGTGGATGACGAGAATTTTGCGTCCGTCCCACGTCCGGTGCACGGCGCGCGGCATGATTTCGATATTTCCGAAATCACCGGGAAATTCCGCGACAAATTCGTCATGGTTACCCGGAATGTAAATTAGCCGGGTGCCCTTGCGCGCCTTGCGCAGGAGTTTTTGCACGACGTCACTGTGGGACTGCGGCCAGTAACGGCGCCGGCGCAGAGACCAGATATCGATCAGGTCGCCGACCAGATAGAGTGTCTCGAATTCGTGGTCGCGGAGAAATTCAAGCAAGGCCTCGGCTTGGCAACCCCTGGTGCCGAGATGCACATCGGAAATCCAGCCCGCGCGGTGGGTCATCATTCGATGGAATCCATTCCATCACCGACGCCTCTGGTAAAGCGCCAACCATGTAACAATTTCGTCACAGATATTCATTGGCCCGGAGGGCTTCCCGCTGCTAGGCCTGACTCTGCGAGGAAGCTACCGAGCGCCAAACGACGCATGCCCGCCAAATCGCCCCCAAAAGACGTTATTCTGATCATCGAGGACGAGCCCGACGTTCTCGACCTGATTCGATTGCATTTGCGCAAAGAAGGTTTCGTCGTGATCGAAGCTTCCGACGGCTTGGCAGGCCTGAAATTGGCGCGCGAAAAATTGCCCTCGGCCGTCGTGCTTGACCTGATGATTCCGGAGATGCGGGGTGAAGATGTTTGCCGTCAATTGCGCGCGCGCGAGGTCACCGCCTGGATTCCCGTCATCATGCTCACGGCCAAAGCCCGGCCCGAGGACCGGGTGGCCGGTCTCGAGTTGGGTGCCGACGATTACCTGACCAAACCTTTTAGCCCGCGAGAACTCGTCCTGCGGCTCCGCTTGCTTATCCAAAAATCCCGCACCTCGAATTCCGGCAAGCAGCTCCAGGTCGGACCCTTCGCTCTCGACCGGGCAACTTTCGAAGTGCGCTTGGGCGGACGCAAGCTCGACCTGACCGCGCTCGAATTTCGACTGCTTGTGGCCTTGATGGAAAAACGCGGCCAGGTGCTGACCCGGGAAACTCTGCTCCACGACGTCTGGGGCTACCGCAACATGAGCAGCAGCCGCACCGTGGACACGCACGTCCGCCGGTTGCGGGCCAAGCTCAAGCCGCACCAAGCCCGCCTCCAGACCGTGCACGGGGAAGGCTATCTCTTCCTGGCCGACGAGGACGACTGACCGCCAATGGGGTCCTCCCCGCGAAGGCTTCAATATTCGACCAGACGGTAAAAGGCCTTTGGGCGCGCTGCCACAGGGTCGTTCACTTCGATCCGGCGGCCGTCTCCGTTCATGGAGACGTGCGGCTCGACATTGACCCAGCCACCGGAGGCAAGGTCGGTGCACACTTGCAGGTCGTAATTGAGGTTCGCGCGACTGGTAAATGAAAGTGACACGCTCCCACCCGCCACACTGATAGACAATTTCGGGGCCGGCAGGGCGTTGAAGGTGATTGTCTGGTTCTCGCTCGTGAGCAAAGCACCGTTGGTGTCCACCGCGCGGAAGGTCAGGGTGTAGACTCCGGGTTTGTCCATGGTGAAGCATCGGCCGTGTGCGTGCGTGTCCCCGGCAAAGACGACCGGAAACGACGCATCCGTTCCCGTCCAGCCGACCGGCAGCAAGATCGTCGGCTCGAGGGCACCAACCTCCCAAAAGGCGAACGATCCTCCCGGCGGCCCGCTGACCGAAACCATTTCGATCCGCGGATCGGCCCGCTCGGCAGGCTCCAGGGCATTGGTTTCCGTGGTAAAGGTCAGTTCACAGGCGTGCCATCCACCGGGAAACTGCGGCAGATAACCGCTGAACGGCTCACCCGGCGGCACGTAAAGCGCCAACTGGAAATCAGGACCATCCAAGGCCAGGAAGGACTCCTCGCCCGGAACCAAGCCCACCTCGATGTGGTCGTGGGCATGGAGCAGGCAAGAGGACACCATGAGCATGAAGAAAATATTTTTCATGGCACGAGAAAGTTTGCTCCGGGCTGACACAGCCGTCCTTGCACTTCATTCCACGGGAGATTCTCCACATGCCCGTCGACAAAAAGATAATTCGCGCTGCCATTGTGCACCTGCACATTGACTGCTGTCTGGAACTGGTTGGGGGTGACCCGGCTCGCCCCGTGACGGCCGCCGGCAAAGTGAAAATGCTCGCTGCTTTGGTTGGTCGCGATTTCCGCCGCAGCCATGGTGGCGCCGGGTGCGCGCACCGCAACCAAGCGGATCCCCTGACCCCGCGAGTCGGCCAGACTGTCATTCCAACCATAGCTCACGCGCGCACGGTGGTTCGGAACCGCCGGACATCTGCCGATGAATTTCGGGCCAAGGTAAGCACCCAAAGAATTGGTCCACGACACGCCATGGGCGGTTCCGGGCAAGCGACCATCGTGGTCGTTGGCAAACATCTGCATGGCCGCGCCGATTTGGCGCATGTTCGAGAGGCATTTGGCCGCCTGGCCCTTGCCGATCATGACCCCGGCCCCCGCATAGGCCAGCGAAGCGAGCACCGCCAGAAGGGCGATGACCACGAGCAACTCGACCAAGGTGAAGGCCGGGGCCAATTTTTTCATCGGCGTAGCTGTCTTCGCAGAGCGACTCCCAGCGTCGCACCACCCAAGGCGAGCAGCGCCCAAGTGGAAGGCTCGGGCACGGTCTGCACCGTGGCGGTGAAGGCGTAAGTCGGGTAGGTCGCGGTCTCGGTGAGCTGCGCGTTGTAGTTCGCGCCGCCGACAAAGAACGAGTAGTCGCCGGCCGCGAGGTTGTTGAACGTCGCGGTGACACTGCCATCAGCCACTCCATCGCCATTGATCCCTGCGGCATTGCCATAGTTGGCGCTCGTTCCGTCGACCTTGTGACCGATGTATGTGAAGTTGGCCAGACGCGCGGCATAGAGCACACCGCTCGTCGGGTCACCCGTCGTGTTGTAGGTGTCATCGTTGCCAATCGACCAATCGGTAAGCGAGCGGAACGAGCCCT
>CAIZMQ010000057.1 GCA_903934135.1 uncultured Verrucomicrobiota bacterium | reverse complement strand
GACCTCTGGGTTGACCAGTTTGACCTTGGTCTGGCTCTCGAACTTCGGGTCGGGGTGCTTGAGGCTGAGGACGCAGATCAGACCCTCGCGCACGTCGTCGCCGGTGATGATGGGATCCTTGTCTTTGACCAGATTGTTGGCCTTTGTGTATTGGTTGATTGCGCGGGTCAGCGCCGAACGGAACCCGGTGATGTGCGTGCCGCCGTCCGGATTCGGGATCGAATTGGTGAAGCAGAGGATCTGGTCGGTGTAGCTGTCGTTGTATTGCAGCACGCACTCGACCAGGACGTCTTCTTCGACGTCCTCGCCATCCTTGTTCTTCATCTTGGTCTTCCGCGCGCCGGTCAGCTTGATCACCTTCGGGTGAAGAACCGACTTGCTTTCGCCCAATTCCTTGACGAATTCCTCGATGCCGAGTTTGTAGACAAAAAGGGTCTTTTTCGGTTCGCCCTCGACGCGCTCGTCGGTCAGGCGGATCTCGAGGCCGCAATTGAGGAAAGCCAACTCGCGCATGCGCGCCCCGAGGCGCTCGAAGACAAATTCCGTGGTGGTGAAAATCTCGGTATCAGGCAAGAACGTGATCTGCGTCCCGGTCTGCTTTTTGTTTTTCAGCTCGCTCAGGACGGTGAGTTTCTGCGTCGTTTTGCCCTTGGCGAACGACATAAAGTAAACTTGGCCGTCTCGGTAAACCTCGGCTTTGAACCATTCGGAGAGGGCGTTGACGCACTTGGCGCCGACGCCGTGAAGACCGCCGCTGAATTTGTAGGCGCCCTGACCAAACTTGCCGCCGGCGTGGAGGTTGGTCAGCACGAGCTCAATGGCCGGAATCTTCCACTTCGGGTGCATGTCGACCGGAATGCCGCGACCATTGTCGCGGACGGAACACGAGCCGTCGGCGTGGATGGTCACATCGATGTGCGTGCAGAAACCGGCCAGATGTTCGTCGATCGAGTTGTCGAGGACCTCGTAAACGCAGTGATGCAGGCCGCGTTCGTCGGTGTAGCCGATGTACATCCCCGGCCGCTTGCGCACCGCTTCCAAACCCTCAAGTTTGTCGATTTGCGCCGCGCCGTATGCCGTATCCTTGGCCAAGGCTGTATCCGTGGTTTCCTTCTCTTTCGACGCCATAAAATATCGTTTTTTCCGGGATGCGCCCGGCTCAGCGGGTGCGTTTATCCAACGTATCCCGACAAGCGCCCCGCTCCAGCCTTTTTTGGGCGCGGCCGCCGCTTTTCCGAGTCATAAGCGGGCGAGCAAGGTTCGGTGGCTGCGCTGGCGCGGCCCGGAAAAGCGTGAGCAGCCGGGCCCTCCGAGCATGGCCAACCGCACCACGGAACGTTTTCCGGTTGGCTTTTCCCGCACATCCTCACGCACGATGGCGGCCCGTGCCGAAAATCGTCCCGCCACTCGCCGGAGCCCTTTTGCTCGCCGTCCTTTTCTTCTCGGCGGTGACTTGGAACCGCAGCCAGGTCATTGTCCGCCTCGCCGACGGTGACGCCTTGGTCGTGCTGGCCGACGGTGACTGCCACAGCCGCATGCAGCGTGCGAACTTGGTCACCGCCCGGCCCGGTACCATCGTGCGCACCCACGATTTTGAAAATCATCCCACCGGCACCGTGCCGCATACCACCGCACTAATGGATTACCTCGTCGCGGCCTTGGGCATTTTCGTCCGTCCGCCCGAGTTGGCCGGCGCATGGGTCTCGCCGCTCCTCGGGCTCCTCACCTTGCTCCTCCTCTTTTTTTGGTCCCGGACGATCGACCTGCGTCCGCGCGGGCCCATTCTGTTTCTCTTCGCTCTTTCGCCGGCACTCACCCACGCGTTCGCCCTCGGCCGGCCCGACCATCAATCACTGCTTGTTGCCCTGACCGTCACCGCGCTCGCCGCCAATTTCGCTTTTGTGCGCACTGCGCGTCCGGCCTGGGCTTGGGCCTCCGCCAGCCTTTGGGGCTTTGCTCTTTGGGTTTCCTGGTTCGAACCACTCGTTCTGCTCGCCGCGCAGGAGCTTGGCCGGGCCATTGCTCTCCGAAAAACGGCCTACCCGGCGGTCTGGCGACGCGGTCTGCTTCTCATCGCAAGCCTCGCCCTCGCCACGTGGGCTTTGGAGGGATTCCGTAACCCTTGGCCGGATCCGGTCGTGCAGGAATTTTTCCCGCGCTGGGCCGCGTTGCTCGGCGAACTGCAAGGCGCCACACCTCAGGCCATGTTTGCCTGGACCGGATGGCTCCTTGTCCCCGCACCGCTCCTCCTCGCCTGGAGCTATGGCAAAACCCGCGATCCCCTCGCACTCATGGCTCTTGTCCTTCTTGCCGTGGTCACCGCCCTGACCGGATGGCAGGCGCGGTGGAATCCGTGGCTCGCTTCTGTTTTCTGTCTCGCCCTGCCCTGGATCCTCCGTCCGTTGGCCAAACCTTGGCTGGTCTGGCTTGTCTTTGTGGCCAGCCTCTGGCCGGTCGCCGCCGCATGGGAGGCGCGCACTTTCCCGTCACCGCAGGAAATGGCGCGGCGACAGGAGGCGATGGCAGAAGCCGCGCTCCTCGCGCAAACTGCCAACTTCCTGCGCAGCCAACCGCGCGGGGGCGTGTTGGCTCCGTGGTGGATCTCACCCGCTCTGGCCCGCCAGAGCGGACTACCAATGGTCGGGGGCACCTCTCATCAGAGCCTTCCGGGCACGGTCGACACGGCGCGTTTTTTTCTCTCCGAGGACGATGCCGCGGCCTTCGCCCAGCTCGGCTTGCGGCAAGTGAAATACGTGGTGACCGATGCGCCGGAACGCGTGGTGTCCACCTCCGCCGCCCTCCTCGGCATCCCCGCACCCCGTGACCCGCTTATTGTCCGCTTGGCCCGCGGACGCAAGATCCCCGACTTCCTCCAACCGGTGTTCGCCAACCCCTACTTCCGCGTTTACAAGGTGCGGGATGAATGAATTCGATTTTGTCGTCGTCGGCGGCGGGAGTGGAGGATACGCCGCCGCCCGCACCGCAGTAGGGGAAGGCCTCCGCACCGCGGTCATCGACGGCTCCGAAGAACTCGGAGGGCTATGCATTCTGCGCGGATGCATGCCGAGCAAGACGCTCATCGAGTCAGCCAACAGGCTGCAGGATATACGCGAAGCTGGGGAGTTCGGGCTGCACGCCGGGAATCCCGGATTCGACGGGCCGAAAATCATCGAACGCAAAAAGCGCCTCATTTCCGGGTTTGCCGAATACCGTGCCGAGCAACTCGAGAGTGGACGCTTCGAACTCGTTCGCGGACACGCCCGTTTCGCCGGCCCGGACAAATTGGCGGTTCGCCTCCGCCAAGGCGGGGAACAAACCATCACCGCCCGCGCTATTCTCGTCGCCACGGGCTCCGTCATCCGCCATCCCGACATTCCCGGACTCACGGAGGCCGAGCCATTGGTCAGCGATGACGTCCTGAATAATCCGCATCCCCCGAAATCGCTCCTCGTTTTGGGTGCCGGGCCCGTCGCTCTCGAGATGGCCCACTACCACCGCGCCCTCGGGGCGGACGTCACCGTTGTCCAGCGCAGCAAGCAGGTCCTCAGTTCGATGGACCGCGATGTGGCCGATGCGGTGCTGCACGGCATGGAGCGGCACGGGACCAAGTTTGTCCTTGGAGGCCGAATCCTCCAAGTCGGACGCAACGCGCGCGGGAAATGGTTGCGCGTCGCGCACCACGACCGGGAGGAGACGCTTGAGGCGGACGAAATTCTGCTCGCGCTCGGACGCGACGCCGCCACTGCCGGGCTTGATCTCGCCGCCGCCGGTCTCGACACACCGGCCGGCCGTCCCCTGGCCACCACCGATACCCAGCAAACCTCCGTCCCGCATATTTTCGGCGCGGGCGACGTCACCGGGAAATTGGAAATTGTCCACATCGCCATTGAGCAGGGCGAAGTTGCCGCCCGCAATGCGGCACGGCTCCTCCGCGGCAAAAACGAGCCCCTCGAAACCATCGACTACCGCCTCCGCCTCTTCGCCGTCTTCACCCAACCCGAGGCCGCCATGGTTGGCCTGAGCGAACGCGAAGCGACCGAACTCGGGATCGACTTCGCCGCCGCGACCTATCCCTTCGGCGACCACGGCAAATCCATCGTCCACGGCAAAACCGAAGGCTTCGTCAAATTGCTCGCCGACCGCAAAACGGGTGAACTCCTCGGTGGGGCCGTGGTCGGACCTCATGCCTCCGAGCTCATCCACGAAGTCGTCGTCGCTCTGCGCTACCGCGCGACCGCTGCCGAATTCGTCAAAATCCCCCACTATCACCCCACCCTGAGCGAAATCTGGACCTACCCCGCCGAAGAACTCGCCGGCTGAAGCCAGCGGGCCGTCAGGCCCGGGATAGCGGCGCTGCGGTCCGCTTTCCTTTTGACACCCCGCACCCGTCCATTAACTTGAGTCTTTCTTCAAACAATGAATCTCAGCAATATTGTCAATCCCATGAGCGAATCACCCACCGGCGGAACGAACCGCAACCATCTTTCCAGCGATGTGGAAATCAAAGGCACCCTCAAATTCCAGAACGACCTTGTTTTTGACGGAAAAATTGAAGGCGAAATCCAATCCAATGCCACCCTCACGGTCGGCAAAAGTGCCAACGTGCAGGGCGAAGTGAAATCAAAGTCCGTCATCATTCACGGTTCCGTCCAGGGCAACATCGACGCCGCCGAACGCGTCGAACTCAAAGCCACCGCCCAACTCATCGGCGACCTCCGCGCCGGCCGCATCATCATCGAAGACGGCGCCACCTTCGTCGGCAAATCCGAAGTCAGCCCGAACAAATCCGCCCTCCCGCGCACCGACGCTCGTCCGCCGGTCGGCACGCCCGGCGGAGAACCGAAAAAAGGTCTGCTCTAAGAAGGCGGAGCTGTCATGCCGCCAAGGAAACCGAAAAAAGCGGTCTCCTGTCCAAAATGCGGGGCCTCCCAAGAGGAAGCGGCGGGAGTCATCAGCACTTTCTGCCGGGCCTGCGGAGGCCATTTTGTGTTGGGCGGCAAGCCGCCCGCGGCCATTCAGGCCAAGGTCACCACTTGGAGTGAACGCCTTGCCCCGCTGACCGCGCGCCTCATCCCGCTGGGAAGGCGCGCCCTCCGCCATGCCGAACCCTGGCTCCTCCGCTACGAGCCGCAGATCGACAAGCTGCGGGAATACTACGAACGCTGGCGCCCCCCGGAGTTCAAACGCATCCGCTGCCACGAGTGCGGACGCATCCACGAGGTCCCGCGGCTGGCTGCCTCCACCTCGTGCCCGAATTGCAACGCGCATATCGACCTTTATGACGTTCTCGTCGAGAAGCGGGTCAGCCGCGTCGTCCGCACCCGCGGCTCATTGACCATAAAAAAATTCGGCTACTTGAACAACCATGTCACCATTTGCGGCGCGGCCGACATCGGCGGCGGCGCGGCAGGAAAGATTTTTTGCGACGGCGAAACGAAGATCCGCACCGCCGGGCGCCTCAATTGTGAAGTCGGATCCCGGCGCATCCGCATCGAAAAGGGCGCGGACGTTGTCGTCGCCCATCCGATGCGAGTGCACGACATGGTGGTCCGCGGCAAAATCACCGCCCGCATCTACTGCAACGGGACCCTGCGCATCCTCAAACGCGGCTCTCTCCGCGGCGAGGTCCATGCCCGCTCCATCATGGTCGACAAAGGAGGCCTTCTCCAAGCCGAACTCAACATCGGTCGCTTCGACGAAATCGATCCCGAAATCCTCGGGACACTGCAGGAACGCGCCTGCTACATGGCGCTGGAGGACGTCACGTTGGGCGAGAAGCAGGCCACGCTGAAAATCTAAGCGCCCCTTACTCGCCGAGAAGATTCGCCGAAGGATCGTAGGCACCACTGATCGGCGCCCCTTCATAAAACACGGGGTAAAAGGTAAAACTGGTCCCCTCATTGGTACTGACCCCCGCGGCTAGGGAATCGTTGGGGCTGAGCAAAAAGTCGAGGCTGACGAAATAAAGCAGGAGGTTTTGTCCGTCACGCACCGCGCCGGGAACGGAGCCGTTGGTGATGTAAACCGCGGAATGCGTATCCCAGGCCGAGCCACTGGTGTCGGTACTCGTAATGTGCCAGAGCTCGTGCTCGCGCGGCGAACCGCCAAATGGTGCGTATTTGAAAAACATGCGGTAACGGCCGTCGGAAAGACGGACGACGGAAGGGTCGGCGCAAATCCCGTTGGTCCTGCCGATTTGTGAGGCGGTCAGCCCCAACCCGGCAATGCGGTTGGTCTCCAAGACCCCGGTGGCCGGGTGGAAATTGTGGGCAAATATTCCCGAGGCGAAGACGCGGAAAGTTCCATCCATGTCGATCGTCCCGGACTGCGTGGTATTGGTCGGGAAAGAGCCGCCCGCATTGGTGTAGGTTCCGGAAATGCTTGGTGACCGGGCGTAGACAAGGCGGGATACGGCATGGTCGGTGACGAGCAAACCGTAAGAACTCGGGGCGATAGGGAACACGTCCGGGTCAACCAGATCATTGGCGCTGAAAATCTCCACCTCATTGGAAAAATTCAGGCCATCCGCCGAAACCGCCTGCCGGATGGAGTGAGGGTTCGGAGCCAAGGCCGGATCCCCTCCGCCCTCCGCGTAAAAGTAAGTCAAACGCACCCCGACGTTCACCGGGGGCACCGGCTCCTCCATGATATTGATGCCCATGCGGAAAAAGGCATTGCTCATTCCGGCCGGCAGCGGAATCGAAACCAAGCCGGATGACGTGATGTCGGACGCTCTCAGCGGCACCGGATCCCAACCCGATGCAAGGTTAGTGGATGCCTGCAATTGCAGGTAAGCGACATCGGCGCGCGCCGTGAAAGAAGCAAGACAGGCCAGCCCGGTTATCAGAGCCCTTCTCATCACCACGCATTTTGTGACCCCGCAAGCACGTCATGGGAAGAATTTTTCCGGTGGACCTTTGTGATTGAAGGCCGCGGCGCCCGTAATTATTGGTGGAGGGTCGCCACCGGACCGGCGATTTCTCTCATGCCGAGCCTCGACCTTTTTCTTCAGCCCGAGATTTTTCTCGTCTGGACGGCGGCCCTCAAGACCCTCGTCATCCTGGGTGTCGTCCTCACCATGGTTGCCTACTCAGTCTGGGCGGAACGCAAAGTCAGCGCCTTCATCCAAGATCGCATCGGGCCCAACCGTGTCGGCTGGGCCGGGCTCATCCAGCCGGTCGCCGACGGTGTGAAGCTCCTGCTCAAAGAAAACTTCGTCCCCGGCGGGGTGAACAAATTCTTTTTCAGCATCGCGCCGAGTCTCGCCATGATCCCCGCCATTCTCGTTCTCGCCGTGCTTCCCTTCGGCAGTTCGCTTTTCGGTGTCCCCATGGTCATCGCCAACCTCGACATCGGCGTGCTCTGGGTCTTCGCTGTCTCTTCCCTCGGGGTCTACGGCATCGTCCTCGCCGGTTGGGCCTCGAACTCGAAGTACCCGTTCCTCGGTGGCATCCGTTCAAGTTCGCAGATGATTTCCTACGAACTCTCGCTGGGACTTTCGGTTGTCCCCGTCTTCATGATCACCGGCACGCTCAATCTCGGCGAGATCGTGCAATACCAGGTCGACAACGGCTGGATGGTTTTCCCCGCATGGTTCCGCAGCGGCGGGGGACTTCTCGAATTTACCACGGACAACGGGAGCATGTTCGGGCTCGATCTCGGACAGACCCTCCTGTGGATCCCCATGATGGTTTCGTTCGTAATCTTCATGATCGCCATGTTTGCCGAAACCAACCGAGTCCCCTTCGACCTACCCGAGGCCGAGCAGGAACTGGTCGGTGGTTACCACACGGAATACTCGTCAATGCGCTTCGCCCTCTTCTTCCTCGGCGAATATGCCGCGATGATTGCCGGTGCCGGGGTCATTGTGACCCTCTTCCTCGGCGGGTGGAGCATGCCCTTTGTCCCGGACGGTTCGCAGGGCTGGTTCTGGGGGTTGGTCAATATCGGCACCTTCTTCGCCAAGGTTGCCGCGATCATCTTTTTCTTCCTCTGGGTGCGCTGGACCCTGCCACGCTTCCGCTTCGATCAGTTGATGAAGCTCGGTTGGTATGTTTTTTTCGAGGTAGCGCTGGTTAACATCTTCCTCACCGCCGGTATCCTCGCTTACCTCCAATCCTGACATGGCCACCATCGTCCAACGCCCAAAACTGAGCCTCCTTGAGCGATCCTACTTCCCGGCCATCCTTGGCGGTCTCTGGATCACGATCAAACACTTCTTCAAAATGCTCTTCGGTCAGACCAAGGTCACCATGCAGTATCCCGAGCAGAAGTGGGACAGCGCCATGCCCGAGTGGTACCGCGGCGCGCCGACCCTGGTGAAAGACGAGCATGACCGCGAACGCTGCGTGGCCTGCCAGCTCTGCGAGTTCATTTGTCCGCCCCGTGCCATCACAATCAAACCGGGCGAACTTCCTGGCGACAACCGGTGGTCCAAGGTCGAAAAATACCCCGAGAAATTCGACATCGACATGATCCGCTGCATCTACTGCGGACTCTGCGAGGAAGTCTGCCCCGAACAGGCCATTTTCCTGCGCAAAGACTACTCGATCACCGGCCTGACCCGCGCCGAAATGGTCCACGACAAGGAAAAACTCTACGAGTTGGGCGGTGTCATGCACGGCTTGGTCCACAAGTGGAACGAAAAAAAGTGATCGAAAGGGGCCTGCTCGCCTCCTAGGCTGTCGCCTTCCGGCCTGCAAAGCGGCGCATCAAAAGCGCCCCCGGCGCAAACCACCGCATGCTCACCATCCTGTTCTGGGTCTTCTCCGTGCTGATGCTCGCCTCGGCCGCGGCCGTCGTCCTCTTCCGCAATCCGGTCAACAGCGCGATGAGTCTGGTCCTCTCCTTCCTCGCCCTCGCCGCGCTCTTTGTCACCCTCGACGCCTTCTTCATCGGGGTCATCCAGGTCCTCGTCTATGCCGGCGCGGTCATGGTCCTTTTTCTTTTCATCATCATGCTTCTCGACCTCAAGGCCGAGACTCGCCGCCGCCTCAACATCGCCGCACTGGCCGGTGGGATCGCGGTGCTCGGAGGATTCGTCGTCCTCATCACGCATGTGGTCAAGTCCCTCCCCACCTCCGCCGATCACTTTCCCGCTCTGGCCCGCACCGGCTACTCCGATGCGTACGATATCGGGATGACCCTCTTCAGCGATTTCAACCTACCCTTCCAAATCATCGGCGTCCTCCTCCTCGTTTCTACCATCGGCGTCGTCTTCCTCAGCCGCCGCAGCCTGCGCTAAAACCATGCCAACCCTGGGCGATTATCTGTTGGTCAGCGGCCTCCTCTTCTCCATCGGTCTGGCCGGCGTCCTCCTGCGCCGCAACCTCCTCATCATCTTCATGAGCCTCGAACTCATGCTCAATGCAGCCAACCTTTCCCTCGTCGCGTTCGCCCGCCACGGCGTCACCGCATTCGGACTCCCCGACTACAACGCCCAGGTCCTGGTTTTCTTCATCATCACCGTCGCAGCAGCCGAGGTCGCCGTCGGGCTCGCCATCATCGTCGCCCTCTACCGACTGCGCCAATCCACGCACGTCGAGGACCTCAACCGGATGAAATTCTGATCAGATGGACCCGCAATTTTATCCCTGGATCATCCTCTTCGCCCCGCTTGTCGCGGCCGCGTTCATCCTCTTCGTTCTCCCGCGCCGCAATGTCGCCGCCGGCACGGTCGGTATCCTCACCGTCGCGGTGACCTGTTTTCTCAGTTGGAAGGTTTTCCTCGATCCGTCCCTTGCCATAACCGCGCAAATCCCCTGGATCGAAGTCCCCGGCGTCTTCTCCGTTCCCATCGGCATCATCCTCGACAACCTCAGCCGGGTCATGCTCGTCGTTGTCACGACCATCGCCACCCTCGTCTTCATTTATTCCGCCGGCTACATGCGCGGTGATGAAGGAATTCCGCGCTACTACGCATCGCTCTGCCTGTTTCTCTTTTCCATGCTCGGCATCGTCTTGGCCGACAACCTTGTCATGATGTTCATCTTCTGGGAACTGGTCGGCGCCAGCTCCTACCTGCTCATCGGGCACTATTTCCGCAAGGACTCCGCGGCGGACGCCGCCAAACAGGCTTTCACCGTCAACCGCGTCGGTGATTTCGGCTTCATGCTCGGCATCCTCATGCTCTGGTTGGCCACCGGCTCGATCATGTTCGCCGGGATCGAAGCAAACCTCCACGCTGTCACCCTCCATCCCGGCTACCTTATCGCCGCCTGCCTCCTCATCTTCTGCGGCACCATTGGCAAGTCCGCCCAAATGCCGCTCCACGTCTGGCTGCCCAACTCGATGGAAGGCCCGACCCCGGTGTCCTCGCTCCTCCACGCCGCCACCATGGTCGCCGCCGGCGTCTACATGCTGGCTCGCATTTTCCCTGTTCTGCTTGC
The DNA here is from genome assembly GCA_903934135.1 of uncultured Verrucomicrobiota bacterium. Classification (GTDB taxonomy): domain Bacteria; phylum Verrucomicrobiota; class Verrucomicrobiia; order Chthoniobacterales; family JACTMZ01; genus JACTMZ01. The sequence continues at coordinate 44,043 of CAIZMQ010000057.1, read as the reverse complement.
CGCACCAGACGTCGTGCGCGATGTCATCATGTGGATCGGCGCCATCACCTGCTTTGCCGCGGGTCTGATGGCCATCCAGCAGGACGACATCAAGCGCATCCTTGCTTATTCGACCATCTCCCAACTCGGCTACATGGTTGTCGGTATCGGCGTGGGTGCGACCGGCGACGTGGCCATGTTCCACCTTTTCACCCACGCCTTCTTCAAGTGCCTCCTCTTCCTCTGCGCGGGGTCCATCATCATCGCCCTGCACCACGAGCAGAATATCTGGAAAATGGGCGGGCTCCTCACCCGCATGCCGGTCACCGCAATCTGCATGCTGGCCGGCGGACTCGCCCTCGCCGGCGTACCGTTCTTCAGCGGATCGTTCAGCAAGGACAACATTATCGAGTGGGCCTGGCTTAACAACCGTCCCGGATTTTGGATCACTGCCAGCGCCGTGCTCCTCACCGCCCTTTACACCTTCCGTCTTTTACTCGTCGTTCTCCTCGGCAAGCCGCGCGGTGACCATGCCGCCCGGGCCAAAGAATCCCCGCTCGTCATGACGCTTCCGCTCGTCATCCTCGCCGTTCCTGCCGTCATCGCGGGTTACCCGTGGTTCATCAGCCACTTCTTCGATATTGCCTACGCCGGTGCCCCCGCCATCGCGCACAAAATCGTCCTCGGCTTCCTCGCCTCCGGCGCCGTTCTCGCCGCGTGGCTTTACCTGCGCGGGCCAGCCCGGGATCCCGTCCGCATCCCGCTCTTGGCCAACCGCCTTTACATCGACAATTTCTACAACTGGCTCGTTGTCCGGGGGCAGGGCGGGCTGGCCATGTTCGGTTCCTGGTTCGACCGCTGGATTATTGACGGCCTGGTCGTGACCGGCAGTGCTCGCATGGTGTGGGGTGCGGGCTACCTCCTACGCCTTCTCCAACTGGGCAACCTGCAAGCCTACGCCTTCTTCTTCGGCGCAGGCGTGCTCCTCGTCCTCTACTTCCTCGTTTTCCGATGATGAGCCCGCTCCTCTCCCTCATCCTCATCCCTCTGGTCACCGCCGCGTTCTGCATGGCTGGCTCGGCCCCGCGCCGCATTTCGCTCTTTGGCGCCGGCGCCAACCTCCTCCTCAGCCTCTACCTCCTCGCGTCCTACAATCTCGAGATCGGCGGCTTCCAATTTGTCAGCGAAAACGCGCTCTTCCCCGCTTACGGCCTCAGCTTTTCGCTCGGGGCAGACGGATTGAGCATGCTCCTTCTCCTGCTCGCCACACTCGTCACCTTCGCCGCGGTCTGGGTCGCCCCGCAGGTGGAAAAGTCCCCTGGCATGTTCTACGCGTGCCTTCTCTTTATCTCGGGCGGTGCCATCGGCGCCTTTGCTTCGATCGACCTCTTTTTCTTTTACGCTTTCCACGAACTCGCCCTCATTCCCACCTTCCTCCTCATCGGCATCTGGGGCTCGGGTGACCGCCAGCGCATCGCGTGGAAAGTGACGATTTACCTCGCCTTCGGCAGCTTCATTCTCCTTCTCGGACTCATTGGTCTCTGGCTCGCCGTACCCGAAGGCCTGCGCACTTTTGATATCCGCCTCCTCCAGCAACTCGGCTCTGCCGGCCTCCTCACCCCCGGACCTGTCGTTTACCTGCTCCTTCTTTTCGGCTTTGGCATCCTCATCGCCCTCTTCCCTTTCCACACCTGGGCGCCTGAGGCCTATGCTTCCGCCCCCGCCCCCGCCGCCATGCTGCATGCCGGGGTGCTCAAAAAATTCGGTCTCTACGGCCTCCTCCGCCTTGTCGTTCCGATCTTCCCCGAGGAAATCCAGCAGTTCGCCCATCTTGTCCTTGTTCTTCTCCTCGGCAACATCCTCTACGTCGGCTTCGTTACCCTCGCGCAGAAGCGCCTCGACCTCATGCTCGGCTACTCAAGCGTGATGCACATGGGCTACGCCTTCCTCGGCTTCGTCGCCCTCAACCAACTCGGCCTCGCCGGCATGTCGCTCATGCTCTTCGCCCACGGACTCACCGTGGCCGCCCTCTTCGCCCTTTGCGGGGAAATCAACCGCCGCACCGGCACCCTCGAATTCTCCGAACTAGGAGGCCTCGCAGGTGTCACCCCGAAACTCGGACTCCTCTTCGGCTTCGCCGCCATGGCCTCGATCGGTCTCCCCGGCTTCGCCACCTTCGCCAGCGAAATCATGATTTTCTTCGGCGCTTTTGCCCGCGGTGCGGTCGGCAGCTTCAACTGGTTCCAAACCGCCACCGCGCTCACCCTCTGGGGAGTTGTCATTTCCGCGGTCTATATGCTCCGCGCCTACCGCAACATTTTCTGGGGCGCGCGCGGGTCAGCGGTCAAAGCTGACACCGCTGATATTTCCTCCGGTGTCCGCTGGGCCGTCATCATCCTCCTCGCCGTGCTGCTCCTCACCGGCTTCCGTCCGGGCCTCTTGCTCGACTACCTCAACCCGGTCTTCGCCTACCTGCCCTGATGAACCCGCTTTACCTCGAAGTCTCCGTTGTCATTCTGGGCATCATTATGCTCATGGCCGAAGCCTTCTCCGGCCCCGGCGCCAAACGCGGCCTTGCCTACACCGGCATTCTCGGGCTCCTCGCCATTTTGGGCGCCACCTTTTTCGCCGACCCCGCTGCGATGAACGTCACCGCCGCTTACGCCAAATTCTATAGCGCAGACACCCTCGCCATCTTCCTCAAACAGTTCGCCCTCGGAACGACCATCATCGTGCTGGTCATGGCGCTCGAATACGCTCCGACGGTCGAAGCCAACCTCCCCTCCGAACGCCGCGGAGCCGGACTCGGCGAATTCTACACCCTCCCCGTCCTTGCTTGCGCCGGCCTGATGTGGATGGCTTCGGCCGTCGACTTCGTGATGATCTTCGTCTCGCTCGAGCTGGTCACCATCACCTTTTACATCCTCGTCTCCTACCTCCGCCGCAACGAGAACAGCCTCGAAGCCGGCACCAAGTACCTCGTCCTCGGCGCCCTCTCGACTGGCTTCCTCGTCTACGGAATCACTTGGATCTACGGTGTAACCGGACAATTCAACCTTGCCGCCATAGCCGCCGCCCTCCCCGCCCTCGACCAAGCCACCGCGCCCGCTCTCCTCTTCGGCTTCGGCCTCGTCCTCATCGCCCTAGGGTTCAAAATTGCCGCCGCCCCTTTTCAATTCTGGGTGCCCGACGTCTACCAAGGTGCACCCACTCCGGTCACTGCCTTCCTCTCTGTCGCTTCCAAGGCCGCCGGATTCATCGTGCTACTGCGGGTCTTGCAAACCTTCCTTGTCGTCCCCGCCCTGCAGGAAAAAATCCTCCCCCTTCTCGCGGTCATTGCCGGTGCCACCATGATCTTCGGCAACCTCGCCGCCATCCCGCAGTCCAACCTCAAACGTCTTCTCGCTTACTCCAGCATCGGCCATGCCGGCTATCTCCTTCTTGGTCTCGTCTCCATCGGGGCGCCCTTCGCCGGTACCGCCATTGTTTTCTATCTTGCCGCCTACCTCCTCATGACGTTGCTCGCCTTTCTCGTCATGACCATCGTTGCCCCAGCGACCGGGGGTGATGACCTCGCCAATTTCAACGGACTCAACCATCGCGCGCCCCACCTCGCCTTCGCCCTCATGCTGGCCATGCTCTCCCTTGCCGGTCTCCCCCTCACCGCCGGCTTTCTCGGCAAATTGTTCATCTTTGAGTGCGCCATCGAGCAGCAGCATTGGGGACTGGTCATCATCGGTGTGATCACAGTTGCCGCCGGCTTTTATTATTACCTGAAAGTGATCCGCGCCATGTATTGGCAGCAACCCGCCGACCCCGATGCCCCCGAAATCGAAGTGAGCGGCTTGGCCAAACTGACCATCGCCCTCCTCTGCGCCCTCATTATCTGGATCGGCGTCTACCCCGCCCCGCTCCTTTCCTTGCTCCCCTGATCCGGGTTCTCCGGGCCTTCCATCGTGCCCGCTTCGGGGCAGGACGGTGCCCCCTCAAAGACCCGTTCATTCGCGCGAAGCAAAACGGCAACAACGCATCGACCATAGCGTGGTGGCGGACAACTTCCTCCCCAGACCCGAACGGAAAATTCCTTCCTTCCGCCCCGCCCCTCCTCTGGTAAAATTCCTTCATGTCAGACACCAACCATTTTGCCAAATACCGCGCCTATTTCGTCAGCCAGAAAGACCGCGCACCACTCGGCACCACCGCCCATCTTCCCTTCGTCACCCTTTCCCGCCAAGCCGGCGCCGGTGCGGAGACCGTTGCCCGTGTTCTGGCCGAAAAACTCAACGCCAATCTTCCCAAAGACGCCCAGCCTTGGACCGTTTTCGACAAGAACCTGATCGCCAAAGTGCTGGAGGACGCCGACCTGCCGCAAGAAATTGCCAGGCTTGTCCTCGAAGACAAGGACACCACAGTGCAGGCCATCATCGGCGAGGTGCTCGGTCTCCATCCCTCGATGTGGACGATCTTCCACCATACGAGCGACACCATCCTCAAACTGGCCCGGCTTGGACGCTGCATTATTGTCGGACGAGGCGCCGAAATCATCACCGCAAGGTTGAAGTGCGGAATCCACATCCGCCTCGTGGCACCGGAAACCACACGTTTGGCCCATCTTGAAAAGCATTTTCATTGGGATGCCAAAGCCGCGGCGAAATACCTGCATGAGCATGACGAAGGCCGCCGTCGCTACGTCAAAAGCAACTTCCAGCGCGACATCGACGACCCGACCCTTTACCACGCCACGCTCAATACCGGCCTCCTCTCGTTCGACCACACCGCCGACCTCGTGGCCCGTCTCCTCACGGACCAGAGCAGCCCGAGCTGATCAGGATCTGCAGAGTGACAATTCCGTAACATTGGACGCTCTGACAGGCTTAAGCATCACCCCATCAATATTTTGTGCCATTCCGGAGCATCCCAAGACATAGATTGAAAGACTCCCCCTCTTTACCGGAAGGTATGGGGTGATGCATTCTTTCACGCGTTGTCCGCGGCGGTCCAAATGAGCGGGCCAGACCTGCTCCGCTTGGGCGTTCTCGGTTCGGCGTACGGCTCGAACCTCGCCGCCATTTGCCGCGCCATCGATCAGGGGGTGCTACCCGCGCGCATCGCTGCCGTGCTCTCCGATCAGCCGGGGGCACGGATTCTCGAACTCGGGCGCACCGTTGGGGCACGTACCGAGTGCATCGTGCCGGGTATCGCACGTGGACGCCTCGATCCCGCCACTGAGGAAAAACTTGTCGCTATCCTGCGCGAAGAAAGGGTGGAGTTGGTCATCCTCGCCGGCTTCATGCGTATCATCGGTCCCGCTCTCCTCGCCGCTTACCCGCGACGCATCATCAACGTGCATCCCTCCCTCCTTCCCAATCACCGCGGGGCGCAGGCCGCCGCCCAAGCCCTCGCCGCCGGTGATCGAATGACCGGTTGCACCGTGCACTACGTCGACCAAGGGGTGGACACCGGTGAAATCATCGCACAACAGGAGGTGGAAGTAAGGCCGGACGACACCGCCGAAACCCTGCAGGCGCGGATCCAGGTCGCGGAGCACGCCTTGCTTCCATCCGTCATTGCCACGTTTGCCCGCCCATGAAAGACACGCCGCTCAATACATCCGGGCCGTCCTTCACCAAGGTGATCAAGCCATGCGGAGCACATCGCAACCGCGCGCTGACCAGGCAGGCCCGGCAGCTCGGGTTCGCCGGTGTTTCCCTCAAGGCCTCGGACATCTTTTTTCTACGCGGGGAAACGGACACCGCCAATTTGCGATTCATTGTACCGCGACTGCTTGACGAGGCCCAAGGGGAAGCCACCCGCCTCGAGGTCGGCACAACCACCGTGCCGGCCGGCCGTCTCGTCATCGAGGTGGCACGGCGGGCCGGTGTGACCGACCGCGTAGCCGCACAACTGGCTGAGAGCGCGGCGCGCAGCGGATGCCGGATCGAAGCCGCCACGGGATCGCGCTTCGAAATGACCGGCGCAGGCGAACTTCCGGAAAAAGATCTCCGCTTTCTTGTTCACAACCTTCTCTGCAATCCGGTCATCGAGACATGGTCCTTCGGTGAGGTACAACCCGGATTCACCTCTGCGCCGACCGAAGAATCTTCCACGGTTGAAATTGTCCCTTTGTGCGGACTGCCTCCGGAGGGGCTGGCCCGGATCAACAACGAACGTGCTCTCGCCCTCGACCCCGAAGAAATGGAGGCCGTGGTGCAATGGTTCACGGCCGAAGGACGTGATCCGACCGACGCCGAACTGGAAACCATCGCGCAGACCTGGAGCGACCACTGTTCCCACAAGACCTTTGTCGCGCGCATCGAGACCGATCAGGGCGAGGTCGTACCCCTCTTGCGCCAGTTGCGCGAGACGACGCGCGCAATGAAGGCTCCTTTTGTCATCTCCGCCTTCGACGGCAACGCCGGTATCGTGGCCTTTGCCGACGGCGTGCAGCTCGCGATCAAAGCGGAAACACACAACCACCCCAGCGCGATCGAACCCTTCGGTGGCGCCAACACCGGGGTGGGCGGCGTGATCCGTGACGTTCTCGCCGCCCCCGCGCGGCCGGTCGCCCTGACCGATATCCTTTGCTTCGGTCCGCGCGAACTCGACCATCACAATCTGCCGGATGGCGTACTCCACCCCGCGGTCATCGAGGAGGGAGTGGTCGAGGGGGTGGCCGACTACGGCAACAAAATGGGAGTGCCCACCGTAGCCGGTGCCGTCCTTTATGATGCCGGCTACACCGCCAATCCGCTTGTCTTCTGCGGTTGCGTCGGCGAGGTGCTCCAGGGCTATGACAAACTGAGCGGACCGCAACCCGGAGACCGTGTTCTGGTCGTCGGCGGGGCGACCGGACGCGACGGGATCCGCGGGGCGACTTTTTCTTCCATGACGATGGACGCCACCACGGGCGAAGTGGCCGGGGCCTCCGTGCAGATCGGCGACCCGATCATGGAACGGCTGGTGGCCGACTTGCTCATCGAATTGCTCGACCGTCCCGACCCGCTGGTCCGCGCCTTGACCGATTGCGGGGCGGGCGGACTGTCTTCCGCGGTCGGCGAATTGGGTGAAACCACGGGTGTTTCCGTCGACCTCACCGCCGTCGATCGCAAATATGCCGGGCTCCAACCGTGGGAAGTCTGGCTCTCCGAAGCACAGGAACGCATGGTCCTGGCGGTGCCGCCGGCCCAAACGGCGGCCGTTCTCAAGCGCGTCCGTCATCTCGGCTTGTCGGCCTGCGATATCGGCGAGTTCACCGGCGACCGGCGTTTGCTCGTGCGCCATGGCGCGAAGCCGGTGGTCGATTTGCCGATGGAATTTCTGCACAAAGGCCGGCCCGTCCGCCGCTTGCGTGCCGTGCTGCCCTCGCCCGACCGCAAACCCGACACCCGCCGCCGCGAGGCCGACATCCCCAAAACGCTTCTTGCTCTCCTCGCCCATCCAAACATCGCGTCGAAAGAAGCCATCATCCACCGATACGACCACGAAGTCCTCGGCGCCACGGTCATCCGCCCGATGGCCGGCAGCGCTCAGTCGGGCCCGTCCGACGGGACGGTGATCGCCCCGCCGCAACGGCCGTCCGGCTTTGCCCTCGGTATCGGGGTCAACGCACGCTACGGACTGTACGATCCAGAACACATGGCCCACGCCGTGGTCGACGAAGCCATGCGCAACATCACGGCCTCGGGTGCTGATCCGGCCCAGACCGCCCTGCTCGACAATTTTTCCTGGGGCGACCCGCGGCGTCCGGAAACGCTGGGTGATCTGGTTGCCACGGTGCGCGGCTGTTGCGCGGCCGCCCAGCTCTACGGGGCCCCTTTTGTCTCGGGCAAGGATTCGCTGAACAACGAATATGTCGCCTCGGACGGTACCCGCCGATCCATCCCGCCAACCCTGGTCATCACCGCCCTGGCCCATGTGCCCGAAGCGGACAGGTCGATCGGCACGGCCCTGCGCGGTGCCGGTCACGCGCTGGTCCTGACCGGCCGCACCACGCGCGAATTCGGCGGCAGCCACTTCAATCTTGTCACAGGTGACGAGAGCGGCACGGTGCCCGCACCCGATACCTCGGCTCCGGCCCGCTACCGCCGCATCCACGCCCTCGTGCGCGAAGGGCTCGTTGAGTCGGCCCATGACGTCAGCGAAGGCGGCCTGGCCGTGACCCTGGCCGAAATGGCGATCGGCGGAAGACTCGGGATTGAGGCAACCTTGGATGATCCCGATGAATGCTCCGCGCTTTTCTCCGAGTCGCTCGGACGCCTTGTGCTTGAAGTCCGCGCCGAAAACATCCCGCGGATTCTTGAATCCCTCGGCGCCGAGGCCAAGGTGATCGGCAAGGTGGTGAAAAGTTATCACTTGCACCTCGGGACACACACTTGGGCCGGTACCGATCTCGAGCACGCGTGGAGGGGCCCGACGTCATGAAGCCTCCAGCCATTGTGCTCACTGCGCCCGGCACCAATCGTCAGAACGACGCGGCCTTCGCCCTTGAGCAGGCCGGAGCAGCGCCGGTCTGCGTCGATCTTCTCGATCTGCCCGGGCGACGCGGCGAGATCGAGCGGGCCAAGCTGATCGTCATTGCCGGTGGTTTTTCCTACGGGGATGCGCTCGGTTCCGGTCGCGTTTTCGCCCTCGAGGCAGAGCGCCTGCTCGGCGACCTCCTCGCGGAGAAAGTTGCCCAAGGCACTCCGATCCTCGGGGTCTGCAACGGATTTCAAATGCTCGTCCGGTCTGGCTTGCTTCCGGGCGCGCTGCAACACAATGAACGTGGTCATTTCGAATGCCGCTGGGTCGCGCTGCAACCATCCTCCCAACTCTGCGTCTGGACCAAGGGCTTGGATGAACCGGTTCGCTGCCCCGTGGCCCACGGCGAGGGCCGATACGTGGCCGGCAACGCCGTGCTCGAGCAGTTGCGATCCGAGGACCGCGTTGCCTTCCGCTACGCGGCGGATGATTACCCGGACAATCCTAACGGATCCGTGGAGGCTATCGCCGGGGTGTGCGATTCCACCGGTCTGGTGCTCGGCATGATGCCCCATCCGGAGAACCACGTGACGGAGCGCCAAGGCCGTGCCATGGTTACCGCTCAAAAACGGGGACACGCACTGCCGCTTTTCCGCAACGGCGTGCTCGCCGCACGCGCATCATGAAGCACACCACCGAACTCATCTCCCCTTTTCGCGACGACCGACCGAGCGAAGAATGCGGGGTGGTCGCCGTATCCTCGCCCAGCGGCGAAGAAACGGCCCAGCTGGCCTTCTTCGGGCTCTTCGCCTTGCAGCATCGCGGTCAGGAAGCGGCGGGCATTGCGGTCTCCGACGGTCAGCGCGCGCGGATCCACAAGGATGTCGGCCTGCTCGCCCAGATTTTCACCCCGGAAACCCTCGCCCCGCTCACCGGTTATCAGGCAATCGGGCACACCCGCTACTCGACCATGGGTGCGTCCACCGCGCGCAATGCCCAGCCGTTCCTGGTTGAAACCATGCACGGCCCACTCGCCCTTGCGCACAACGGGTCCCTGGTCAATGCCACCGAGCTTCGTTCCCAACTTTTGCAACGCGGCTTCGCCCTAACCGCCGCGAGCGATACCGAAGTGATGGCCCTGATGCTCGCCGCGGCGAGCGGACGCACTTGGGAGGAGCGCCTGGAACGCACCATGCCTTCGTGGAAAGGCGCTTATTCGCTGGTCCTCCTCGGGATCGACGGCTTCATCGCGGCCCGCGACCCCTGGGGATTCCGTCCGCTTTCCATCGGACGCACCCCCGAGGGCGGTTGGGCTGCGGCTTCGGAAACCTGCGCCTTGAACACCCTAGGCTGCACCGAGATCAGCGAGGTGGAAAATGGCGAAATCGTCGTGGTACGCGGCAAAGAAATCACCCGGCACCGCACGACAACTGCCGCCACCGGACCGGCGCGCTGCTCCTTCGAGTTTGTTTATTTTTCCCGACCCGACAGCGAATGGGACGGCGAGAGCGTGCACAAGGTGCGGCAGAAACTGGGCGAGCAACTCGCCATCGAGTGGCCGGCCGAAGCGGATGTCGTCGTGCCGGTCCCCGATTCGTCCATTCCCGCAGCCATCGGCTATTCGCGACAGTCCGGCATCCCCTTCAACGACGGTTTCATCAAAAACCGCTATATCGGACGCACCTTCATCGAGCCGACCCAGGCGCTGCGCGAGCGGCGCGTGGCCATGAAATTCAATGTTCTCCCGGCCAATCTTGCCGGCCAGCGCGTGGTCATCATCGACGACTCGCTGGTCCGCGGCACGACTTCGGCCCAGCTGATTAAACTGGTCCGCGACGCGGGAGCCAAGGAAGTCCATCTGCGCATCACCTCGCCGCGCGTGCTTCATCCCTGCCACATGGGGGTTGATATGGGGACTTATGACGAACTCATCGCCGCACGCTTCGACCCCGAGCGACTCCGTCAGCACGTCGGAGCCGACACTCTGGCTTTCCTCTCGGTCGAAGGAATGATGTCCGCCATCGGCAAAAAATCGGGCTACTGCACGGCCTGCTTCACCGGCAAATACCCGGTGGATGTTTCCGGTGTGGCGCCCAAGGAATCTTTCGAATTCGCCCTGGCATGAAGATTCTTGTGCTCGGATCGGGCGGACGCGAACACGCCATGGCCCGCGCCTTGGAATGCCCCGGCGACCGCATTATTGTGTCGCCGGGCAATGGCGGAACACCGGACCGGCGCGACATCGATCCTTGCTCTCCCGGTCAAGTCGTCGCTCTTTGCCGTGAGGAACAGATTGATCTGGTGCTGATCGGACCGGAGAGCGCGCTGGCCGCGGGGGTCTCCGATGCCCTGCGAGCAGCCGGTTTCCCCGTCTTCGGTCCCTCCCAAGCGGCCGCACGACTCGAGACGAGCAAAAGTTATTGCCGTGAGTTTGCCGCGCGCCACGGACTTCCCTCGCCGCGAAACAAAACGTTTTCCGGTCCGGGCGCCGCGGAAGAGGCTCGTGCTTGGGCCGAGGCGCAAGATTTTCCCGTCGTGGTCAAAGCCGACGGCCTCGCCTCGGGCAAAGGTGTGGTGATTCCGGAAAGCGCAGCGGAACGCGACGAGGCTCTGGCCCGCTTGGCCAAGTCCGGACCGATTCTCCTCGAGGAACGACTGACCGGACCGGAGGTTTCCCTGCTTGTTTTCAGCGACGGCATTTCCGTTGCCGCCATGCCCCCGGCCCAGGACCACAAACGAATTTACGAAGGCGATCGCGGGCCGAATACCGGTGGCATGGGGGCCTATGCGCCCACCGGGATTTGTCCGCCGGCCATGGTTGAACAAGTCCTCGCAACCATCGTGCGCCCAACCATCGCGGGACTCGCGCGCGAAGGTACCCCTTATGTCGGTGTGCTCTACGCCGGCCTGATGCTGACTGCGGACGGACCCAAGCTGATCGAATACAACTGCCGCTTCGGCGATCCCGAAGCCCAGACGTTGCTGCCTTTACTCGCCACCCCGCTGCGCGAGATTGTCCTGGCTTGTCTCGAGGGCCGTTTGGCGGAGACCCCGGTCCGCTGGCGCGACGACACCGCCTGCACTGTGGTGCTGGCCTCGGGTGGCTATCCGGAAAAACCCGAAACCGGCGACCCAATCACCGGACTCGATCGGGCCGCAGCCCACGCGAGCGTGCGCCTTTTTCATGCGGGCACGGCGGAAGCGAACGGCTCGATTGTCGCCTCCGGCGGACGCGTGGTCGGCGTGACCGCGACCGGAGTGAATCTGGAAGAGGCCCGCACCCGGGCCTATGAGGCCGCCGGCGAAATCTCTTTCCGCGGGAAACAATTCCGCCGCGACATCGGCTGGCGCGAACTGGCCCGCACGGCCGGCGGCTACGCGGCGAGCGGCGTGGACATTGACGAAGGCCACCGCGCCGTCTCCCTGCTCAAAAAGAAAGTCGAAGCCACGCATTCCGCCGGCGTGCTCGGCGGCATCGGGTCTTTCGGCGGCGCCCTTGATGCCTCGGCCCTGAAAAACTTCGAGCACCCGGTGTTGCTCGGCACCACGGACGGGGTCGGAACCAAGGTCATGCTGGCCTCCGCCGCCGGCCGCTACACGTCGATCGGCCACGACATCGTCAACCACTGCATCAACGATCTCCTCGTGCAGGGTGCCTTTCCGCTCTTCTTCCTAGACTACATTGCCTCGTCTTCCATTTCGGCCTCCCGCATCGCGGAAATCGTCGGAGGGATGGCCGAGGCCTGCGCGGATGCCAAATGCGTGCTGCTCGGCGGGGAGACGGCGGAAATGCCCGGGGTCTATTGCCCGGGGGAATTCGACGTGGCCGGCACGATGGTCGGCGTGGCGGAAAAGAAACGCCTCCTGCCGCGGCCGGACCTTCAGGCGGGCGACCTTCTGCTCGGTTTGGCCTCGTCCGGATTGCATACCAATGGTTATTCGTTGGTCCGTAAAATTTTCCGCGGCCTGCCGCTCGAGGCAACACCTGCGGGTCTTGACACCACCTTGGGCGATGCGCTGCTCGCACCGCACCGCTCCTATCTCGAGTTGCTGCGCCCCGCCTTGGACCGCGGGTTGGTCAAAGCACTTGCCCATCTGACCGGCGGGGGCGTCTTCGACAACCTTCCGCGTGTCCTTCCGGAAGATTGTGCCGCGGACATCGAGCGCGCCGCCTGGCCCGTGTCGCCGCTCTTCCAACTCATCGCGGAGGTGAGCGGACTGCCCGACGACGAGCTCTTCCGCACCTTCAACATGGGGGTGGGCCTGGTGGTGGTTTGTGCTCCGCCGGATGAAGCAGCCTTGCGCGCCGCGATCAAGGAGCCTTTGTTCCTCCTCGGCCACCTTACCACCGGACCGCGCGAGGTACGCATGGTCTGAAGGGCGCGGCTTGGCAAAGCGCCCCGGAGCTTTAACCTGCAGTGACTGTGAGCAGCGGAGCCAACATTTTTCTCGTCGGGGCAGGCGGCTTCATCGGATCCATCGCACGCTACCTGATCGGTGGCTGGGTGCTGCATCACACGCTGGCCGGCAAATTCCCCTGGAGCACCTTCGTGGTCAACGTGCTCGGCTGTCTGCTCCTCGGAGTGCTTTCCGGAATGATCGAGCGCCTCGAATGGTTCACCCCGCAGATGAGGTTGCTCCTGCTTACCGGACTGCTCGGCGGTTTCACCACCTTCTCCGCCTTCGGTCTGGAAACCGTTTTTCTCCTGCGGCGAGGTGAAGTCCTCATCGCGGTTGCTTATGCTCTCTCCAGCGTGGCGGTCTGCGTTACCGCGGTCTGGGTTGGCTTGAGGCTGATCGAACTTCTGCCGCGTAGCTGAGCAGTAAAAGGGGCCCCCCGATCGGGAGCCCCTTGATTGGCAAAGATGAAAAAGCCGGACCTTATTCGGCAGCCTTCTTGCCGGTCACCGCGCCTTTGACCGCGGAAGCGCCATCGCGCACCGCGGCACCGGCGGCATGAGCTGCATCCGCACCGGTCTGAGCAGTGCCTTCGACCGCCGTGGCGGCCGTGCCTGCCGTTCCCCCCGCCGCACCTGCCGTGGTTCCCACAGCTCTTTTGGTCGTGCCAGTTACCGTGCCGACCGCCGCGTCGGTTGTGTCAACCGCGCCGGTACCGACCGCCTTGACGGCATTCTCGGCACCCTTGACGGGGTTCTTGTTGATCAACGCCTTGCCCGTATCCAAAACCGTCTCGCCCGCAGACTTGGCGGTGTTACCAACGCCTTCAACGGCCGTTTTCGCGGTATTAAGGAGACCTTTGCCCGCGTCCATCACCGTGCTGCCGGCTTTCTCCGCTGTCCCGGTCGCTGCCCCAGTCGCGTCTTGACCGGTCTTGGTCGCCAACTCGCCGGCGGTCGGCTTGACCGCGGTGGCTGCCTCCTCGGCTTGGGCCACAGAAGAAACGGCCACCAAGGCCGCAGAAACGGCGATGGCGAGGATACGGTGGCTGGCTTTGCTTAATTCAGAAGGTGAAGTTTTCATAGTGAGCGGCCAAGCTTACGGCGCGCAGAACCGAGGTCAACTGATCGCCAAAGATTTTCCGTCCTTTCCCCATAGGACGCAAAGGCGGTCCCGGCGGGTCCGGATGCCCCCCCGACCTTTTTTGGGGTTTCCCTCATTGCCATTGAGCTGCAACGGCGGTCTGGCGCAGGATCTGTGCATCTCCATGAAAGCCGACAAGCTGGTCAAAAAAGCCCACGAACTGGCCGGCCCGTTCCGGGTGACCTCGGGAAAAGATTTCCGGCTCAAAGATTACCGTCCGGACGATCTGCTCACCTTTGACAAAGAGGACAAAGACCGCGCCAAGGTAGCGTTGGCCCAGGGGGTGCAGGCACTCTCCGATTTGCAGGACAAACTTTATGCCCAGGACCAGTGGGCTGTCCTGCTCATTTTCCAGGCCATGGATGCGGCGGGCAAAGACGGCGCGATCAAACATGTCATGTCCGGAATCAACCCGCAGGGCTGCGAGGTCCACTCGTTCAAGGCCCCGACCAGCGAGGAACTCGACCACGATTACCTCTGGCGCTGCAGCAAGCGCGTGCCGGAGCGCGGACGGATCGGCATTTTCAACCGCAGCTACTACGAGGAAACTTTGGTCGTGCGCGTGCATCCGGAAATCCTCGGAAAGCAGAAGATCCCGCGTGAGTTGCTGACCAAGAATATCTGGAGTCAACGCTTCCAAGACATCCGTTCTTTCGAGAGCTACCTCGCGCGCAATGGCGTGCTGGTGCGCAAATTCTTCCTCAACATTTCCAAGACCGAGCAGAAAAAACGTTTCCTCGCCCGCATCGACACACCGGAAAAAAATTGGAAGTTCTCCACCGCGGATTCGCACCAGCGTCAATACTGGAACGATTACCAGAAGGCTTACGAGGAAACGATCCGGCACACCGCCACCGAAGACGCTCCGTGGTATGTGGTCCCGGCCGATAACAAATGGTTCACCCGCGTGGTGGTTGCCGCCGCCGTCATCGAGGCTCTCGACTCGCTCCACTTGGCCTACCCCAAGGTCGGCAAGGTCCAGCGCAAGGAACTTGCCGCGGCCAAGCGGGAACTCCTTGCGGAGAAATAGCCGCTACTGGCCGATGATTTTGACCAAGACACGCTTGCCGCGCAGTCCGTCGAATTCCCCGTAGAAAATTTGTTCCCACGGCCCGAAGTCGAGCCGTCCGTCGGTTACCGCCACCACGACCTCGCGGCCCATGATGCTGCGCTTGAGATGGGCGTCGGCATTGTCCTCCGCGCCATTATGACGGTATTGGCTGTGCGGTTTTTCCGGCGCGAGTTTTTCCAGCCACTTTTCCAAATCGGCGTGCAGGCCTCTTTCATCGTCATTGATGAAAACGCTGGCCGTGATGTGCATGGCATTGACCAGACACAACCCCTCTTTGATCCCGCTGGCGCGGAGGCATTCTCCGACCTGCGGCGTGATGTTGAGCAGCCCGCGGCGGGCGGGGAATTCAAACCAGAGTTCCTCGCGGAAGGATTTCATAGGACAGTGATTGAACAGAAGATAACGAAGGCAACAAAGGGAAAACCGCCGGCTTCGTTATCCTCGTTATGTTGTTGAGTCCTTCCCTCCCGCTCATGTCGTCCTGCGAGTCTCGCTTTAGCGAGATATTACCCGAGCGCCGGCGCGCTCCGGTGATCTGTTAAAAAAAATCAGGACACCGCGTAGCGGGCAAACTTCGCTTCCAGCGCGGGCGGGATGTGCGCGGTGACCAGGGCGTCGTCACCATCGTAGGCAATTTCGACCACGTGGCCCGCCTGATGCAACTCGGCCAGCGCAGCGCTGTCCGCCTGCGGGATGCGGAACTTTTGGCGCAGGCGCCAGGCGGAAAGTTGGTTTTGCAGCTCGTCGACGAACTGCTCGAGATTTTCTCCCGTTTTCACCGAAATGGCCACGCTATGCGGATGGCGGGCCAGCGCGGCATCGACCGCTTTGGCGTTGGCCAGCCGGTCGATCTTGTTGAAGACAATCAGGGTGTGTTTGCCGTCGGCTTCGAGTTCGCGAATGACCTCTTCGGTCGCGACAATGTGTTCCTCCCACTGCGGGTGGCTGAGGTCAACGACGTGGACCAACAGGTCGGCGGATTTTAACTCTTCGAGCGTGGCTTTGAAGGATTCGATGACCGTGGTGGGCAATTTCCGGATGAAGCCGACCGTATCGGTGAAAAGGACCTTCAGCTTGTTCGGCAGGACGAACTGGCGCGTGGTCGGATCGAGCGTGGCGAAGAGTTTGTCCTCGGCGAGGACGCCGGCCTTGGTCAACCGGTTGAGCAGGGATGATTTCCCCGCGTTGGTGTAGCCGACAATGGCCACGACCGGCCACTGGTGGCGGGCGCGGCCTTCGCGCTGGATGGCACGGTGTTTGCGCACTTCCTCCAAATCTTTTTGCAAGCGCGCAATGCGTTCCTGCACGCGGCGCCGGTCGACTTCAAGCTGCGTTTCGCCCGGGCCCCGCGTACCGATGCCGCCGGTCTGGCGCGAAAGGTGGGTCCACATGCGGGTCAGGCGCGGCAGGAGGTATTGCAATTGCGCGAGTTCGATTTGCAGACGTCCTTCGCGGCTGCGCGCACGGCGGGCGAAGATGTCGAGAATGAGCTGGGTGCGGTCGAGGATCTTTTTCGAGGTGATGGTCTCGAGATTGCGGCCCTGCGCGGGAGAAAGTTCGTCGTCGAAAATGATCGAGCCCGCGCCGGTCTCGGTGCAGAGCACGGCGACTTCCTCGGCTTTGCCTTTGCCGATGTAATACGGGGCGGTCGGGTGAGGTAGTTTTTGCGTGACGATGTCGACCACGGTGGCACCCGCCGTGGCGGCCAATTCACGCAATTCGTTCAAGGATTCCTCCAGATCCCACTTGGTCACGCCGTCGTGTTCGAGCCCGACCAGGATGGTTTTCTCGGTGGCGCGGGGGGGAGGCGTGGCGACGATCATGGCAGGCCCAATTGACGGGCGATGCGGTCCAAAAAGTCGGGCGTCACAGGCGAAAGATTCTCCACAGGGAATGTGGATTTGGCCCGGAACCACGTCAACTGCCTTTTGGCGTATTGCCGGGTGGCGATGGTGACGAGTTCGGCACAGGTGGCGCGATCGATTTTGTCCTCGAGCAGTGCGGTGATTTCCCGCCACCCGAGGATCTGCCGCGCGGTGTGGCTGGCCAGGTCGCGGGCGGCGCGGATCTCCTCGATACCGCCGCCGGTCAGACGGGCGGCCACGGCCGTCGCGATCCGGGCGTTGAGCTCATCACGGTCGCGGGTCAGGACCACGCCGCGCAGGCCTTCGGGGGCGGGTGGTTCGGTGAGGATTGCGGAGGCGGGCTGTCCGGTTTGCAGGCTGAGTTCCAAACGGCGGGCCACGCGGCGCGGATTGCGCGTGTCGATGGCGGGCAAACTGGCCGGATCGAGCTCAAGCAGCCGCGCGAGCATGGTATCAAGCGTCAGAACCCGCACCTCATCGCGGATGACGGGATCGATGGCGGGCAGTGGGGGGAGACCGGTCGTGAGCGCTTGGAGATAAAGTCCACTGCCGCCGACGATCAATGGAGTTCGGCCGCGGGCGATGATGTTTCCGATCGCAGCGAGCGCCAGGTCGGCGAAACGCGCGGCATCCGTGGCATCGGTGCACGGGATCGTGCCGAACAAATGGTGCGGCACCGCCACGCGCTCCGCCACGGAGGGTTGGGCGCTAAGGACGGGAAACTCGCGGTAAAGCTGGAAGGCATCGGCACAAACGATTTCGCCGCGATGTTTTTGGGCGAGCGCGAGCGCGACCTCCGATTTACCGACGGAGGTCGGGCCGGCGAGAAAGACGGCCTGGCGGAGGATGGAGCGGTCGAGCACGGGGTAGAGGGTAGCGGAAATGGTGGCGCGAGCGCGACAGAGGAAGAAACGACCGGCGCCGGGGACGGAGCCAGCGCGGCGGACGAGCGGCGCTCGTCCCTACCTCCGAAAAACAGCACGGGCCGGCGTGTGCCGGCCCGTGAATGTTGGTCAGGAATGGGTTAATCAGACCTGCGCGGTCGGCTCCTCGGAGGCGGATTCAGCGGAAGGCGCGTCCTCGTCGCGGTCGCGGCCGATGGCGCGGTCGGGCGGAAGCTTGGCTCCGCTCACCACGAGTTTACGGCCCAAGTATTCCTTGTCGTGAAGCTCCTCGACGGCGCGTTTGGCCTCCGAGACGCTGTTCATCTGGATAAAGCCGAAGCCTTTGGAGCGCTGGGTGTGCTTGTTGGAGATGACTTCGACATGGGCTACGGTGCCGACGCCGGAGAACAACTCGAGGAGGTCACTCTCCGCCGCGTCATAGGACAGGTTGCCGATGTAGAGGCGGGGGGTGGTGACTTCGATATTCTCCGGTTTGCGCGACTCGCGCGGGGCGCGGGGTTCGCGGTCCTCGCGGGGTTCACGCGGCGGACGCGACTCGCGGGATTCGTCACGGGAGCGCTCGCGGCGCGCGGGACGCTCGGAACGTTCGGAGCGTTCAAAGCGTTCGGAGCCGTTGGTGGAAGGTCTGGCGGGCTGCGGCGCGAGGCCGAAGAACGCTTTGATTTTATCCCACAGACCAGCCGGCTTGCGGGGCTCGCGGGTGATTTTGAAGTTGTCGCCGGAACGCGGCGGACGGGATGAGGAGCTGCGGGGGCGTCCGCCGCGACTGCGACGACGGGGACCCGAATCGGAATGAGATGAGTTCATTAGGACAATTGATATTGCTTGATGGTGTGGACCGCAGGGCGCGCTGTTCGCGCTGGGGATGCTTCCCGCGGAAGTGGAACGGAAGCAGCGCCAACATGGCGCCAGCTGCCCGGGCGGAGCGGACTCCGCAGCCGGATGGCGTTTCCGTGTCTTTTCCGGTTACGACACGAATGCCGCGTTCAAGCCGGCGTAAAACCGGCAGGTTCAGCAGGATGTTTAGCAAGCCGGACGAAGGACGCCCGGATGCATAAGTCGCCCGCAGACAAGACGTAAGAACAATCATGGCTGTCGTGACCAGAAAGGACACATACAAGGTAGGGCCGCGCCTTGGATATGCAATAAAGAAATCGCCGCTCGTGGCGATGTCCCAGGGACCCGCCCATTGTCGACCACAGATCGGCAAGATGGGGCTATTCGTCGCCGTCTGGCATCTCCGGTGGAGGCCCTTTGGAACCTCCCGGACCGCGAGGTCCACCCGGTGGGGGCCCAAGTTGCTCGAGCAGCGGGGCAAGATCCGGATTCTGTTTGATTGCCGCGGCTTTCATCGCCTCCTGCATGGCCCGACCGGCTTCGCGCCGTGCTTCGGGAGAGCCAGCGGACTTCATCTTCTCGCGCGCGGCAACGACTTCCGGATCATCTTGAGCAGCTTGGCGGGCGGATTTCAATTGATCCCGCTGCTCGGGGGTCAATGACTCGAAGCGGTCGCGCATCCCTCGGGCCCGGTCCCGGGATTGCTTCACTTTTTCCAAGGTAGGGGCGAGGCCCGGGTCGGCGGCAAGAATCGCGGCATTCATGGCGTTTTCCAACTGCTTGTCGACCGCATCGCGTGCCTCCTTCAGTGAACGGACAGTCGGATCGTCTTTCGCCTTGTCGCGGGCTGTGGCGAGGCGTTGGGCCTCTTGGCGATTCAGCCCGGCCATGGGTTCGCGGGGGCCATCAGGCCTGCCCTGCTTTTTCCCTGGCGGTTGGTCGGGACGTTCCATGGGTGTGGGGCTTTGCGCCTGAAGGTTGCCGGGAGCAACGGTGACCAGCGCGGCGCAGAGGGCAGCGGAGAGAACGAGTGATTTCATAACAAAGGGTTCAACCCCCGCTCGTCCCCTCGGTTGCGGTCTTTTTCGCAGCCGACCAGGGCGCGGGTGCCACCGGCGCGGATTGGAGGAGCGGCAGGACAACGGTAAAAGTCGAGCCTTCGCCGGGTGCACTGCGCACGGAGACGTTGCCGCTGTGGGCTTGGATCACATTTTTGACAATGGAGAGTCCGAGACCCGTGCCTCCGGTTTCGCGTGAGCGGTCTTTGTGCACCCGGTAAAAGCGCTCAAAAATATGCTCTTGGTCTCCACTCGGGATGCCGGGCCCGTTGTCGGTGACTTGCACCTGGATATTCGGGCCGGATCGCTCGAGGTGCAGGTCGACCGCAAGGCCGGGCCGGTTACCGTATTTGAGCGCGTTTTCGAGGAGATTGATGAAGACCTGTTCGAGACGCACGGCATCGGCCTCGAGCGTCAGGTCCCCACCCGCCGCAAGGATGCGCACCGTGGCCGCCTGGCTACGGATCGGCTCGTCGAACTGTTCGACAACATGATGCAGGAGCGCGCTGAGGTCGATGCGCTCGACCTCAAGCGGGACGGAACGCGATTCCGCGCGGGATATGACAAGAAGATCATCGACCAGGCGACCGAGACGATCGGCGTGCTTGAACATGACGCCAAGTGCATTCTCCGCCATGGGCCGGTCATCGAGGCCGCCATCGGTCAGCGTTTCGAGATAACCGCAGATGATCGTGAGCGGAGTCCGCAACTCATGCGAAACATTGGCGACAAATTCCCGGCGCACTTGCTCGAGACTCTTGATGCGCGTGATGTCGTGCAGGACGACGACCGCACCCGAATGGTCGGAACCCAGCTCCAGCGGCGAAATGCTCAATTCAAAAATCCGGGCTGCGCCCTCCCGCTCGACGGTGATTTCGCCGCGATGCTCTTTGCCCCCCTGCAATCCCAACTGGACGAGGCGGTGCATGGCGGCATGGCCGAAGGCTTCGACCACGGTCCGTCCGACCGGCGAGCCGGAAAGCTGAAACATGGCCTCGACACCGCGATTGGCCTGCAGGAGACAGAGGCGCCGGTCGACGGTAAAGATGCCCTCGGGGATGCTGGCCAGGATAGCATTGAGCTCGGAGCGCTCACGGTGCGCAGCGCGATCGAGGTCACGAGCCTGCCGCGCGATCGCCTCGACGTCGCGCTGCGCCGCGCGCAAACCGGGCGGGAGATCGAGGGTGAGCGGACGCATCAGCTCGCCGTGGGCCACCCGGCGCAAGGCGGAGCGCAGGCGCAGAATCCCCGCGAGATAGCGGACGACAAGGAGCAAGAGAACGGCCGCCGCGAACAGCCCGGCTATCATCGACCAGCTCAAGGTTCCGTCCTTCCCGCGTTGAAGCAATAACCTTCGCCGCGCACCGTGGCGAGGCAGTCGGCATGGCATCCAAGTTTGGCTCGCAACCGCCGCATGTGAGTATCGACCGTGCGACTGTCGATCAGATTACGGTAGCCCCAGACATCGCGCAGCAGATCGACCCGCGCCATCGGTGCGCCGCGCTTTTCCATCAGCGTGGCAAGGAGTTTGAACTCGATGGCCGTCAGGTCGAGACGCTCGCCTTCGAGGCGCACCTCAAAGATACCCCGATCGAGTTCGAAAGGTCCGAAAGCCAGCGTATCCCCCGCGCCCGGTACGCGCTGACGGCGCAGGATGCCTTGGACACGAAGGACAAGCTCGCGCGGACTGAAAGGCTTGGCCACGTAGTCGTCCGCCCCGAGTTCGAGGCCGGCGATCCGTTCTTCCGGTTGGGCCTTGGCCGTGAGCATGATGACCGGAATGGCGGTGGTGGCATCGCCCGCCTTTAGCTCCCGGCACACATCCTCTCCGCTCATGGCCGGTAACATGAGGTCGAGCACGATGACATCCGGGGATTCAGCCCGGGCTTTCTCCAGTCCCTGCCGGCCATCGCGCGCAAGAAGAACGCGGAGCCCCGCTTTGTCCATATGGTAACGGACCAACTCCAACATGTCGGCCTCGTCCTCGATAACCAGAACTGTAGCCGGCTTGGTCTGGGCGGGATTCACGTCGTGGACGCTAGGAAGCGGGGCGCTCTGCTCAAGATAAAAAAGTGAGCCGCCGGTGATTCCGATCAGAAAACAAGAAAACTGACCGGCCCGGCGGCTCTTGGCGCAAACCAAACCGATATTTCTGACCACGCCAACGGTCCTCCGTTCAAAAAACTTTTTGCCGCGCCGTTTCGGGATACTGTTCTCATATCAGGAGACTCTGGGTCGCTCGCTCCGATCAGAGCGCTGTGCTAAGTTATCGTCTCTCTATGAGGATCCGTCCGATTTTCTTTTTCCTCCCCCTGCTTTTTACCGGCTGTGCGCAGCTCGACAACCGTCATGTCATGCACATCAGCGTGACCGACCAGAAGATGCTCGTCACCGATCAAGGTCAGCCCGTGGCGACCTTTCCCATCTCGACCTCGAAATTCGGGCTGAGTTCGCGGCCGGGCAGCTACGGCACCCCACTCGGCAAGCACCGCGTGCTGAAAAAAATCGGCCACGGTTTGCCGCCGGGCGCGGTTTTCAAGTCGCGCCGTTTCACCGGCGAGGTGCTGCCGGTTGATGCGCCGGGACGCGATCCCATCGTCACCCGCATCCTCTGGCTCGGCGGCAAAGAGGGTCACAACGGGAACAGCTTCGGCCGCTTCATTTACATCCACGGTACACCGGAGGAGCGCAATATCGGCATCCCCGTCAGCTACGGCTGCATCCGCATGCGCTCGAGGGATATCATTGCCTTGTTCGACCGCGTGGGCGTCGGCGCACGGGTCGATATTTTCCAACAACCGTTGGCCGAACGGCTGCCCAAGCTGGTGCCGTCTGCGACGCCAGCCGCGTCTGAAGCTCCCGCGCCGCCACCAGAAAGGTTCGCGGGCACACCTTCCGCTTCCCCGCGCGGACTTTAAGGGCACTCAGGCTCCCGGGGGTGGCGTGGTGTGGCGAATATCTTCGGCCGATGCGGCGAAGACGGCGTCTTCGGCGATGTTTGTGGCGTGGTCACCAACGCGTTCGAGATTACGCGCCATGAGCACGAGATCGAGATAATCGCGAATGCGACCGGTGTCCTCAGCCATCCGCGCGGTCAACTGATCGATGTAGGCGTGGTGCATGGCATCGAGCTCGCGGTCGCGCTCCTTTAGTCCGCGCGCCAACCCCTCGTCGCGGTCGGCGTAACTCCGGATGCTGTCGCGAAAAATGTCCGCCGCGACGCGACACATTTTGACCAAGCGGTCTGTCTCGGGCAGGGCAAGGGATTCGTTGAGGCGGCGGGCACGGCGGGCGATCCCCACGGCCTGATCACCAACGCGTTCGAGGTTGGTGCTGACCTTCATCGCGGCAACGACCTCACGCAGGTCGTTGGCCAACGGTTGGAACCGGACCAAAATAGCAACACCGGCCTCGTCGACCGACTTCTCCAACATGTCAATTTCCGCATCGTCCGCAATGACCCTCTCGCAAGCTTCGAAGCTGCGGGCGGAAAGACTTTCACTGGCGGAGGCCAGCAGGCGCTCGGTCAGTGAAGCCATCATCAACACCGTGTCACGCATCGTGCGCAGGGCGTCGTCAAAATCGCCCAAAATATGTTTGGCCGTGGTCAGATCCATCGCAATAAAGACTAGGCTTGCGGGGATCCGGCCGCAAGCCGTGGAACAAACTTCCTAAAGTCTCGGAAAAACCCGGCTCCAAATGTGACAAATCCGCCACGGCCATGCTTTTCGCTTCTTTCGCGCCCGCCGAACGGCGAGACTTTACCCCCAATCTTTCGCTCATGAAGAAGTCATTGTTTCATTTTGCCATCTTGGCAGCCGGTTTCACCGCGCCACTCCATGCCCAGCAACTATCTGGTGCGGGCGCCACCTTCCCCGCGCCGCTCTACCAGCGCTGGGCGGTCGAATACAACAAACAGGTTCCGGCCATCGAGGTGAACTACCAGTCAGTCGGCAGCGGGGCCGGGGTGAAAAACTTCCTCCAAGGGGTGGTCGATTTCGGGGCAAGCGATGCAGCCATAACCGATGCCGAAATTGCCAAATCGCCACGCGGGGCGGTGATGGTTCCGGTCACCGCAGGCAGCGTGGTATTGGCCTACAATCTCGAAGGCGTGACCGGACTCAGGCTGTCCCGCGCCGCGCTGGCCGGTATTTTTTTGGGCACAATCACCAAGTGGAACGATCCGGCCATTGTCGCGGCCAACCCCGACCTGCCGCTCCCCGCACGACCCATCACGGTGGCCTACCGCTCGGACGGAAGCGGTACAACGTATGTCTTCACCCAACATCTGGCCGCGATCAGCCCTGAATTCGATGAAGAGGTGGGTTATGACAAATCGGTGACTTTCCCGGTCGGGGTAGGCGGCAAAGGCAACGAGGGGGTCACCGCACTGGTCAAACAGACTCCCGGCTCCATCGGTTATGTCGAATTCGGCTACGCCGAACAGAATAAATTGCCGGTCGCTTCGGTCGAAAACAAGTCGGGCAACTTCATTGTCCCCACTCCACTCAGCGGCGCCGCCGCGCTGGCCTCGGTCGAGTTGCCGGAAAATCTCCGCGCCTGGCCGGTCGACACCGCGGCACCTGACGGCTATCCTATTACTTCGTTCACCTGGCTCTTGCTTTACAAAACCTATGACAATGCCGCGAAGCTCAAAGCGCTCAAGGACTTCGTCACTTACGGACTGACCGAGGGCCAGTCCTTCGCGGTGGATCTCGGCTACATTCCGCTGCCCGAGTCCGTCGTGGCCAAGGCCAACGCGGCGCTTTCCACCATCGATTAAGCCTATCCGTCTCCCCATGACGACCGACAAGACCGGCTCGGGCGGCATCCATGGCAGCGTGGCGCGCAGGCTTCCGGATTTTTTCCGTTGGTTCACCGCCGTCGCAGCAGCCTCCTCGGTCTTCGTGCTCGGCTGGATTTTCTGGGAGGTTTTCCAGGAAGCCAAACCGGCCCTGGAGGAATACGGCCTTGGTTTTCTGACCGGCGCGCAGTGGCAGCCCAACCGCGACCGCTACGGTGTGCTGCCCTTCCTTGTCGGAACCGTAGCCACCGCGATCATCGCCTTGCTGCTGGCTTTCCCGCCGGGGTTGGCCATTGCCATCTTTTTGAGCGAAGATTTCCTGCCCCGGCACGCTCGTGACTTTGTCCGTTTTGTCGTCGAGCTTCTCGCCGCCATCCCCAGCGTGGTCTACGGACTGTGGGGCATCTTTGTGGTGGTTCCCCTCATCCAATCCCTCGGCACTTGGGTCACGGAGCGCTTCGGCCATCTTCCTTTCCTGACCGGTCCCGCTTACGGCAATTCCCTGCTCACCGCCGGAGTAGTCCTCGCCCTCATGGTGCTGCCCACCATCACCGCGATCTCACGCGCATCGCTTGTCGCCGTGCCGCGGACTTTGCGCGAGGGCGCTTACGCCCTCGGCGCCACCCGCTGGGAGACCATCCTCGGGGTGATCCTGCCCACCGCCGCACCGGGGGTGGTCGCGGCAACCATCCTCGCGCTGGGACGGGCCATGGGTGAAACGATGGCCGTGGCCATGCTCATCGGGAACAGTTCACGACTTTCCTGGTCGCTTTTTGCCCCTTCCGGCACCCTGGCCAGCCTGCTGGCCAACCAATTCGGCGAGGCCGAGGGCATGCAGGTCGCCGCTTTGATGTATGCCGCACTGGTGCTCGTCGCCCTGACCCTCGCAGTCAATTTCGCCGGCGAAGCCGTGCTGCGTTACACCGAACGAAGAACGGCGGGTATCCGCTGACGTGTATGGATAATCCTCTTACCCACGCCGAGGACTTTTTCAAAGAAGACGGCATCGAGTCGACCAAACTGATCGGTCGCTCTTTGGGCAACCGTCTCCTCACCGGCCTGTGCATCGCGCTATCCTTCGCGGCGCTCGTTCCCCTCGCTTCCATCCTGTATCTGGTGATGAAGAACGGCCTGCCTTTGCTTGACTGGTCGATTTTCACCCAGTTGCCGCCCGCGGCCGGAATGACCGGAGGCGGCTTCGGCAACGCGGTGGTCGGCACGTTCCTCATGGTCGGGATCGGACTGGCCCTGTCCGGGCCGCCCGGCATCCTCGCCGCGATCTACATCTGCGAATACGAGCCAGCCGGGCGCCTCGCAACCATCACCCGCTTCACGGCCAAACTCCTCACCGGTATCCCGTCCATCATCTGCGGCGTCTTCGCCTTCGCCGCGATTGTTTTGGCCACCGGAAAATTTTCCGCCCTGGCCGGCGGTGTCGCCCTCGGCGTACTCATGCTGCCGACCATCTTGCTCACCTCCGAGCAGGCCCTGCTCGGCGTGCAACTCGCCTACCGCGAGGCTTCCTACGGCCTCGGTGCGACACGCTTCCAGACCATCACCCGCATCGTCCTCCCGGAGGCCATGCCGGCCATCATGACCGGAGTGATGCTTGCCGTGGCCCGCGCGGCCGGCGAAACCGCACCGCTTGTCTTCACCGCGCTTTTCAGCCAGTTCTGGATGTCCTCACTGATGGAGCCGACGGCATCGCTGGCCGTGCTCATTTACAATTTTTCCACCGTTCCCTTCGAATATCAGGTGAAAATGGCTTGGACCGCTTCCCTCGTGCTGGTTCTCCTTGTCACCGCGACCAACGTGACCGCTCAACTCGTTTTCAGCAAAAAACACTGACCCATGCCCGACGCGACCACTTCCGTACCACGCACCACCCAGGAGGCAACCCCGCCTGCCGGGGGGCGGCCCATCATCTCGGTGCGCGACTTCAACTTCTTCTACGGTAAAAACCAGGCCCTGCACGACGTTGTCCTCGATATTCCCGAGCGTCAGGTCACCGCGTTCATCGGACCATCCGGCTGTGGGAAAACGACCCTCCTCCGCAATTTCAACCGGATGAACGAATTGATCGACGGTGTGCGGCACACCGGGGAAATTACGCTGGCCGGACGCAGCCTTTGGGATCCGACCCTCGAAGTCATCGCCTTGCGAAGATTGGTCGGCATGGTTTTCCAACGGTCGAATCCCTTCGCCAAGTCGATTTATGAAAACGTGGTCTACAGCCTGCGTATCTGCGGACTGCACGATCGCACCCAACTCGACGAGGCGGCCGAGCGCAGCCTGCGCGGCGCCGCCTTGTGGGACGAGGTCAAAGACCGCTTGCACGAGAGCGCCCTCGGGCTTTCCGGCGGGCAAATGCAGCGCCTCTGCATTGCGCGCGCCATTGCCAACCGGCCCAAGGTTCTGCTCATGGACGAGCCTTGCTCCGCCCTGGATCCCATCGCCACGGCCCGGGTCGAACAACTGATCAGCGAGCTGAAGAAAGAGTTCACCATTGTCATCGTGACCCACAACATGCAGCAGGCCACCCGCTGCTCCGACCACACCGGCTTCTTCTACCTTGGCAAGTTGGTGGAATTCGGCACCACGGCGAAAATTTTCACCAGCCCCTCGGAAAAACGCACCGAGGACTACATCACCGGCCGCTTCGGCTGACCCTTTACTCTGTCGGAAATGGTCCATGTGACGGAAAGTTCACATTCCGCGGCTGTCCTGCGGAGGCATTCCCGTCCTATTCTGAAAGGTCAATGTCCTTGCCCGCCATATCGGTCCGCTTTGTCTGGGTGCGCGCCTGCTTACTCGCAGCGGCCCTGACCGTATTTCTGGCCGCGCCCCGCGAGGACGCGCGGGCCGTGCCGACCACGGACGCGGAGGGTGAAAGCACGGCCTCCGACTTGCCGCCTCCATCTTTCCACATTCGCGAATACCGCGTGATCGGATCGCGCCACCTGCCGCGCGACCAGGTCGATTATGCCGTCTATGCTTATCTCGGCCCGGAGCGCACGGCGGAGGATGTCGAATTGGCCCGCGCCTCGCTCGAGCAAAGATACCATCGTGCCGGTTACCAGACGGTGGTCGTCGAGGTTCCGCCGCAAGATCCGACCAGCGGGGTCATTGTCCTCAGCGTGCAGGAAATGCCCGTTGGTCGGCTCACCGTCCGGGGATCGAAATACCACGACATTGAAAGGATCAAACGCCTCGCTCCCTCCCTCGCCGTGGGGTCCATCCCGAACTTCCGCGACGTGGAGAAGGATGTTATCCGCCTCAACCGGCGCGCCGATCTGCGGGTCACACCGGAATTCAAACCCGGCGCCATGCCGGGCTCGGTTGACGTGGAGTTGGTGGTGGAAGATTCCTTTCCCCTCCACGGCAGCGTGGAGCTGAACAACCGCTACAGCGCCAACACCACGCCACTGCGCCTCGACGCCTCTTTGCGCTACGACAATCTCTGGCAGCTCGGCCACACCATCGGCGCGGCATTCCAAGTCGCACCGCAGGACGCCGACGATGCCCTCGTCTACTCCGGTTACTACCTCGCCCCGGTACCGCGCGTGGAGTGGCTCTCCCTCATGGCGCAGGCCATCCGTCAAAACAGCGACGTCTCGACCCTCGGAGGCAGCGCTTCGACCGGCAACGGCGAGATCTATGGCGGACGCCTCATCGCCGAGTTGCCCACCCGCCACACCGGCATGTTCCACAACCTCACCTTCGGGATGGACTACAAGAATTTCGAGCAGTCGCTGTCCGTCAACAACGTGTTGGTCGATTCCTCGCCGGTCACCTACTACCCCTTCCTCCTCAGCTACAACGGTTTCTGGATGGGCAAGGATTACCGCTTCCAATTCGACGGGTCCTTCAACTGGCATTTCCGCGGGATGGGCAGCGGGGAGGTGGAATTCGACAACCGGCGCTACGCGGCCAACGGCAACTATTTTTACTTCCGCGGCCTGACCAGCTACGAGCACGACCTCTGGCAGGACTTCCAAGTCAAAGCGCTGCTCCAAGGCCAGGCCACCGACAACGCCTTGGTCGACAGCGAGCAATTTTCGGTCGGCGGCCTCACCACGGTGCGCGGCTACCTCGAATCCCAAGCGGTGGGAGACAGCGCCATCGCCGGCACATTGGAAGTCCGCACCCCTTCGCTGCTGCGCTGGTGGATCAAAAACGACCGGCACGAAGTCCGCCTGCTCGGCTTCCTGGATGCCGGTTCCGTCTTCATCAATGACCCGTTGCCCGAACAGACCACCAGCTTCAACCTGCTCAGCGTCGGCTTCGGGGCGGTGGCCACATTCATGGAGTGGCTCAATAGTGCGGTCTACGTCGGAATTCCGCAAATCTCGCAAGGCTCGACCGAGGCGGATAGCTACCGACCGGCCGGCAGTCCAATGCTCGTTTTCCGCGCTTGGGCGGAATTTTAAGATGAAATCGTACTCCTTGACTACCCGCTTCCTCGCTCTCCTGCTCGCCGGGTTGACCCTCGCCGCAACGGTCTCGGCCGCTGCGCCCGATTGGTGGAAAGAAGAGTGGACCGGGCGGACCAAGTTCACCCTCGACCCCGCGGCCGAGGGAGCCGACATCGGGGGCGAGACGGGCGAAACCGTGGTGCTCGTGCGCCTGCATCCGGGCAACCTGCCTTTCGACCTCGTACAGCCGGACGGCAGCGACCTCCGCTTCGTCGCCGCCGATGGACAAGTCCTGCCCTTCCACCTCGAAAAATTCGATCCGCTCATGGCGGAGGGCTTCGCTTGGGTCAGAGTCCCGGCCGGCGGAGAAAAGGGGGCGGCTGAATTTTTCCTCTACTACGGCAATGCCGCGCCCGAGGCCGAGGGCGCTCCCGACCAGGCCAAAACCTACCCCGAAAACGCGGCCTTCGTTTACCACCTCAACGAACGAGGCACCCCGCCCCAAGATGCCACGGCCAACGCCTCGCATGCCGGAAGCGCCGGAAGCATCTCCGAAGGCACCATCGTGGCCAACGGCTTGCGCCTGGTCGGACGCGACCCGGTTTCCATTCCCGGTTCGGCGGCTAATGCGTGGAGTGCGGACGGCAGCCTCACGCTCATTTTCTGGGTCAAGCCGATCGCCACGGCAAACGAGGCTATTCTTTTCACCCGACCGGGCGCCGGAAATTTCCGCTTGGGCCTCGCCGCCGGCGGCGCACCTTTCCTCGAAGTCGACGGCCAACCCCGCGCGGTGGCCGCGGAAACGTTGTCCGCCGCGACGTGGCGCCAAATCGCGGTCACCGCGAACAGCGGGAAAATGACCCTCTACCTCGATGGGCGCGAGGTCGGTGCGCTGGCCGCACCATTGCCGGCCGGTGATGGTCCGATGTTCCTTGGCGGGCCCGATCCGGCAGTTTCGAGCGAAGGACGGTTCCTCGGGGAATTCGACGAGTTGCAGGTCTATAGCGCGGCCCTTTCCGCGCCGAACTTGCGCCTCATGAGCATCAACCAGTCGGGCAACGAGATGGCCAGCAAGGTCTTGAGCTTCGCCGAGTTGGAAGGCGGCGATGCCGGCGGGGGTCATGGCGGCGCGCTCGAACACGTCATGCTCTTCGGCGACATCGCCAACAACATGATGTTCGACGGATGGATCGCCGTGGTGGTCTGCGTGATCATGATGATCATGGGATGGTCGGTTGCGGTGGCCAAATTCATCCGCTTGCGCGCCTTGATGAAAGGCGACAGCGAGTTCCTCCGCCAGTGGGGTGAAGTCTCCGGCGACTTGACGGTGCTGGATGCCGATGACCCGGACTCCCTGACCAACCTGCGGATGGAGGCCATGGAGGCCAAGGGAGCGACCAAGCAAAAAGCAGGCATCCAGGGAATGCTCGATTCTCCCTGCTACCACTTGTATCACCTCGGGGTTAAGGAGATCCGGCACCGCATCTCCGGCCCGGACCGCCACCGCGGGTTGTCTGTGCGTTCCATTCAGGCCATCCGCGCCTCGCTCGACGCCGGCTTGGTCCGGGAGCGGCAGCGGCTGAACAAAGGTCTGGTTATTCTCACCACAAGCATCGCCGGCGGCCCTTACGTCGGCCTGCTCGGCACGGTGGTTGGCGTCATGATCACCTTCGCCATCATCGCCAAGTCGGGCGAGGTGGATGTCAACTCGATCGCGCCGGGTATTGCCAGCGCCCTGCTGGCCACCACGGTGGGCCTCTTTGTGGCCATCCCGGCCCTCTTCATGTACAGCGTCCTCAGCTCGCGGATCAAAGACGTGATCTCTTCGATGCAAGTCTTCATCGACGAATTTGTCACCAAAATGGCCGAAGCTTATCCGCCGCCCGGAGAGGGCCTGCCCCCCCGCTTCGCTCCGCCCTCCAACGAGCCCACCGCGGCCAACCTGAACTGACCCATGGACGCCGGAGGAGACGACAAGAGTTACGACGACATCAACGTCACGCCGATGGTGGACCTCTACCTCGTGCTTCTCCTCATTTTTATCATCATGACCACGGCCGGAGTGCAGGGCATGAAGGTTGATCTGCCGAAATCCTCGAGCAAGCCCGCCGACCTGAGCGGACCAAAAAGCCGGGCCATTACGGTGAACAACCAAGGCCAGATCGCCCTCGATACCGTGCCCGTGACCTTGGCCGAGCTGGAGGCGCGGCTCAAAGCGCACAAAGCGAGCGTTCCGGAATTTCCCGTGGTGGTGCGCGGCGACCGCCAAACCCAGTATGAGGGCGTCATGAACGTGATCGACGTTTGCGGGCGCCTCGGCATCACTCAAGTCGGTCTGGCCACGGTGGCCCCGGATCAATAGACCATGGCCAGCTTGCCTCCAACCTCCGGCTCCCCCGAGACCGGAAACAAAAGGTCGCCCGCCTTCCTGATCGTCGGCCTCGGGGCCGCATTCCTGGCCGTGGCCGCAGGGGCTTTCTTTTTCCTCGGCGGTGAAAGCAAACCGAAAAAGAGGACAACCAGTGTGGTCAATGTCATGCCGGTGCTGCCGCCGCCCCCGCCCCCGGCACCCACCCCGCCGCCACCACCGCCCGATCAGGCCGAGCCTCCGCCCGACGCGCCCGAGTTTGTCGAAGAGGCTGCGCCGGACCCACCGCCCGAACCGGAGGCAGCGCCCGATGCCCCCGAGCCGATGGGCTCCAATATCCAAGGGGACGGCCCACCCGATGGCTTCGGCCTGGTCGGAAAAGGCGGCGGCGGCATGATCGGCAGCCGCGGTCAAGGTGGCGGAGCCGGCACGCGGTTCGGATGGTATGCCGGGAGGGTGCAGAACGCGGTATCGGCCGCCGTGCGCAATCATAAACTGACGCGCACCTCGCGCATGACGGTCAAAGCGCGCATCTGGGTCGATCGCACGGGGCGGGTAACCCGTGCTTCCATCGAAGGATCCTCGGGGGATCCGGCCATTGACCGTGCCCTCGAATCTGAAATTCTCAATGGCGCCCAATTGCCCGATCCGCCGCCGGATGATATGCCCATGCCGATCGTCATGCGGATCAATACCTCGCGACCATGAACCGCCGCGTTTTCCAGACCATTCTGGCCGCGCTCTTCCTTGCCGGATCTTGGTGCCGCGCCGCGCAACCGGCGGGCCCGATCGAAGCCGTCCCACCGGCCGAGGTGGCGGTACTTCCCTCGGCCCCCACCGTCCCGGCGACGGAGAGTCCGGCCATCGAAGGGGGGCCTTCGGCCGAAATCTTGGAGGCGACCGCGGTCGAAATTGCCGCGGTGCCCGTCGAAACCTCCCCCGTGGCCCCGGTTGTCGAGCCGGAGCTTCCCACTTGGACTGTCGAGCCTTATGCCAAGGAGGAAACCGCTCCCTTGGCCGCCACGGCGACCACGGCGGGGAATAATGCGGCTTCCGCCGCGGAAGCCCCGGTGGAACCACCGGATGCCGGCCAGAATATCGCCACCACGCCGACCGGCAATGTGGTGATCAACTTGATCAACAAGCTGGTTGAGCGTGGTGTGCTCACCGCGGGTGATGCCCGCGGCATGATCACCCAAGCCCAGGCCGAAGCCGAGACCCAGAAGGTGCAAAACGAGTCGGACATGTTTGCCATCGCGCAAATTGCCGCCGTCCAGACCATGACCGACCAGGCCCTGGCCGAACAAACCGGTATGAGCGCGGTCGACGCCTCACGGCGTGAAATGGAGGCGGACCTGCGCGTCAGCCACATCCCCGCCCCCGTGCGCGAACAGTTGGTGGCCGACATCCGCCGGGAACTGGCCGCGGGAGGTGTCTCCATCGGCGGTCCCGAGCGGGCGCCGCCGGGACTCCCCGCTCTCCTCGCGCAGCTCAAGCCGGAGGGTGAAATCCGCTTCCGCTACGAAGCAGATCTTTATCCTTCCGGCAACGACGATACCGGCGCTTTCCCGAACTTCAATGCGATCAACACGGGCAATCCGTTCCAGATCAATGGGAGTGAATTTGCCCCGCAATGGAACACCGATCAGAACCGCAACCGCTACCGCATGCTCGTCCGCCTCGGCACAGGCATCGAACTGGGCGACAACTTCAGCGCGGGCCTCCGCATGGCCACGGGCGACAACAACTCCCCGGTCACGGCCAACCAGTCGATGGGCTTGGCCAATCAAGGCCAAGG
Source organism: uncultured Verrucomicrobiota bacterium (assembly GCA_903934135.1). GTDB lineage: Bacteria > Verrucomicrobiota > Verrucomicrobiia > Chthoniobacterales > JACTMZ01 > JACTMZ01. The sequence continues at coordinate 10,941 of CAIZMQ010000057.1, read as the reverse complement.
CGGCCAATTCAGCAAATACGCCATCTGGCTCGACCGGGCCTACATCCGCTATGACATCGGAGGCGGCAGGCCGGAGACCGGTTTGCTCGCCGTGGGCGCTCCCTACTCCATGGTCGGCCCCGGCCAGACGACCAGCGCGGCCGGTGCCACCTTTTGGGTTGGCCGCTTCGACAATCCTTTCTTCTCCACCCCGATCATTTTTGACAATGACCTTGGCTTCGACGGCGCCGCCGTCCGTCTGACCTACAACTACAATGATGTTTTTCTGCCCTCGGTCGTGGCAGGCGCCTTTCCGGTCTTCAACACCGACCTGAACTTCTCCTCGAATCAACCACAGAAGTATCCAAGTTATGACAAATACCTCTTCGCCATCCAGGGGGGCACCCAGGTCAACATCACCCGCAATTGGAGCACGCAAGTCGCCGCAGCTTATTACTCCTTCTACAACATCGAAGGCCAACTCTCCTCTCCTTACGTCCAATATTCTCAGGACGATGCCGGCGATACCGACAACAGTCGGCCATCCTTCGCGCAAAAGGGCAACACCTACCGCCCGCTGCGCAACATTGTGATCCCTGCTGGCGAAGATCCTGCCACGTGGCCCCAATACCAGTATTACGGTTTGGCCACCCCGTTCCAAAACTTGGCCTTTACCGGCAAGCTCAGCTACGACGGCTGGGACCCCATCACGGTTTCCCTGATTGGCGAATTCGTGAGCAACCTCGCCTTCAATTCGTCGGCAATCAACGAGGTGGCGGTCAACAATCGCGGAGAGGTTGTGGCCAACGACCCCAATATCGATACGGCTGAAGTCGGCGCTTTCGAAGGCGACCCCAATGCTTGGCTGGTCGACATCGAAGCCGGCCATGCCGAACTCGACAAGCTGGGCGCCTGGCAGCTTTCCTTCGGCTACCGTTATGTCGGTTCCGATGCGGTGGTCGACGGCTTCAACGATTCGGACTTCGGGCTGGGCGGCACCAACATGAAGGGCTTCACCTTGGCGGGCCGGGTCGCCCTCTCCCCGCAGGTTTACCTCGGCCTCCGCTGGTATGGCTCGGAAAGCATTGCCGGTCCTCAATATGACATGAACATCTTCCAGGTTGATCTGGGAGCCAAGTTTTAGCCTCCATGATGCGTCCCATTGCCTTATTTCTGCTTCTGCTCGTCGCCACCCCTTTCCCCCTCGCGGCCGAGGAGGAAGGTGCCGTCGAAGCCCAGTTGAGGGAAGCTCTGCGCAATACCATGCTCCAATTGCGCGAGGCGCAGGCCAAAACAGCGGAAATGGAAGGCACGGCCGTGCAGGCGGAAATGGCGGCGGCCAAAGCCAAAAAGGAAACTGCCGCAGTGCAGGCGCAGCTGGTTGACGAGCGCAACAACGCGGCCAACCAAACGGCCGAGCTGCGTGCCGCCATGACGCAGGTTGAAGACAAAGCCATCGCGCTCAGCGCGCAAGTGGCCAAGTGGGAAAAAGATTACCGCGCCCTGACCGAGCGGACCCGCAAGTCGGAGCACGAGCTGGCCAAAGCGAGGGGACGCATCATCGTTCTGGAGCGCGCCGTGGCCGAGCAACAGGTCCGGCTGGCCGAGATGAAAAATCTGGCCGACGAAATCCTCGACCGCTACGCCGCGCACAGCCTCGGCCGCACCATGCTGTCCCGCGCACCCTTCATCAGCGTGAACCGCGCCGCTCTCCAGACCATCATGCAGGATCTCGAAACGCGGGTCCGGGCGACCGGTCTGCCCCGCCCGCCGTCCCCGCCCGCGACGGCACCTGTACCTGCCCCTTCCAACCAATGAAAAACCCACCGATGCTCTCCCTCCTTACCCTAGCCATGGCCGCCTTCGGCCCCGGTTCCCCCCTCCAAGCCGACGACGCCGTGGTGGCCAAGATCGGCGAGCGCGAAGTCAAAGCCTCCGAAGTCCGCCCGTATTTGGAGGCACTCCCGGCCGCCGACCGCACCGCGCTGACCGGGGACAAAGCCGCCCTGACCCGCTTCGTCCGCTCGGTCCTGGTCAACAACGCCGTCTTGCAAGATGCCACCGGTGCCGGTTGGGACAAAAAGCCGCAAACCATCGCCGGCCTCGCACGGCTCCGCGACCAATATGTGGTCGAAAGTTACCTCGCCGAAGTGGGCAAAGTCCCGGAGGGTTATCCTTCCCAGGAAGAAATCGAGAAAGTTTACGCGGCGGAAAAAGACCGTTTGCAACTCCCGCGCCGCTATCGGCTCTCCCAGATTTTCATTGCCGACGACGGCGATAAAAATGCGGCACGCAAAAAGGCGGAGGAAATTGCCGACACCTTGAAAGACAAACCGGGCGAGTTCGCCGCCTTGGCCAAAGCCAACAGCAACGATACGGCCTCCGCCGCGCGCGGCGGGGAACTGGGTTGGCTGGCCGAGGCCGAAATCACTCCCGAAATCCGCACCGCGGTGACCGGACTCTCCAAGGGTCAGATTTCCGCTCCGGTTGAAGGCCGGGCCGGGTTTCATCTTATCCTGCTCCAGGATGTGCGCGAGGCAGGCCCTGCGCCGCTTGACGAGGTGAAAGGCGAAATTGCCGCCCTTTTGCGCAACCAGCGCGCCGCGCTCAACCGCGAATCGCACGTTGCCAACCTCCTGCAGCGGCAGCCCGTTTCGGTCAACGAGCTCGCCCTCGACGCCCTGAAGTGACCATGTCACTACCGTCGGGCTTTATGGAATGACCTTTGCCTTGATCCTGAAACCGTGGTTTATGAATGTGGGTCCGTGGACGGGTAGTCACCTCACTGGCCGGACTCACCCTTAAAGTGGTGAGCCGACTTGCATCGGCAAGCCGCTGGCTTTCCATCTCTCGATTGCCTAAGCCTGTCTTCGCTTTGCTCCGGCTCTCAACGACCACTCTCCAACCACTTTTCTAAGATGAGCGAAGAAAACCACCCGTCCCCGGAACCCGGTGCGGATCGGACCCGGCCCCCCGCGGCCACGCCGGTGCCTATCCGGCCCGCCGGATGGCAGGCGACCCAAAAGGCCGGCCGGGGGAAAGCAAGGAGCGTTCTTTCACTTCCCACGCGGCCCGCGCAAGCCTGGAAGCCTCCTTCCAACTACGAAGACACCGCGCGGATCGCCCGCGAGCCAAAATCGCCCCCTTCTCCCGGCCGGCCTTCGGGTCCTGCCCGAAGCGCTCCGCCCGCGACGAAGAAGAGCGGCGGTGTCCTATTGTGGCGCACCGTTTGGATCCTCTCCATCGGGTTCTCCTTCGCCCTTGGACTGGCCATCGGCATGCGGCGCGAAACCCGGGCGGAGCCGTCTCCTACCGATTCAACCGAAGCCTTCGTCGCGGCGAGCGAGGCGGAGGAAAAGGCGATCAATCAAGCTCTGACTTTGATCCGGCAAAATAAAATGCCGGCCGCCTTCCAAATTCTCTATACCCTGCGCGCAGCCAACCCGCGCCTTAGTTCCATCTCCTACCTCACCGCCCTCGCTGCTTTGCAGGGCGGGGATTTCAGAGCAGCCGCGCAGGAAATAGCGCTGGCGCAACGCTCCGCAGAAAAAGCCTCCGACGCTTACGCGCTCGCCGCGACATGGGAAAATTTGGAGCGCGGACTTGGTCCGGAACGTAGCACGGACGAACGGGCTGAGAGGGTCGAATCCCTCCTTCGCCAAGCCATTGCCGCCGACCAAGCCAACCCGGGCCCGCGGCTGGAGTTGGGCATGCAAATGCGTGCGCGCGGCGAACGCGAGGCCGCCCTCGCCATGCTCGCCTCCGCCCGGCTCAGGCTGCAACCCGTGGATCCCGCTGTCACGGTCGATACAACCCTCCTGCTTATCGAGCTGGAGCAAAAGCCCACCGAATTGCTGCCGACCAACCTCGATCCGGACAAAAACACTGCCAGTCTCCTCGGTGCAGCTTATGTCGCCATGCGACAGGAAGATTACGCCTCAATCATCCGTCTGCTTAAAAAGGCGCGCGAACGCCTGAAGCCCGAGCTTTACAACTACCTCATCGCCGACCCCGCATTTGCCCCCTACCGCACACGGCCCGGGCTCGCCGAGGAGTTTTGAGCAAAAGGCCACCCATGCAGAGCCGGTGAGACGAGTCGCCGCAGCGGGCTGTCTCCGGCTTTTCCTCCGACTGTAGCTAAAAATTCCCATGGACAAGAGCATCCACTACTTCTGTGCCTTCCTGCGCTGACATTGACTTTTGTATATCTCCAGCGTATACATAAGCTTCATGATCAATTGGACCGGAATTGTCGGTTTCGATTGGGACCAGGGAAATGCACTCAAAAGCACACAGAAACACAGTGTCAGCTGCCGCGAGGCGGAGGAGCTTTTCCAGAACGCCCCGCTGCTGGTCCTGCCCGACCCCCGGCACAGCGCGGACGAAGAGCGTCACCACGCCCTCGGACGCACCGACGAGGGGCGGTTGCTCCACCTTGCTTTCACGGTCCGTGACGCGAAACTGCGCGTCATTTCCGCCAGACCTATGAGCCGCAAGGAAAGGAATATCTATGAAAACCAAAGTTGACCGCTTGCGTGTTCCCGCCATGCCCGCCCGTCAGGGTCGCGGGCTAGATTGGTCCAAAGCGGAGCGTGTCGCGTTTCCGGATCTCAAGGCCACGACCGAGACTATCTCCCTGCGCATGCCGGCCCCCCTGCTCCACGCCATCAAACGCGAGGCCAACCGCCGCGACGTGCCCTACCAAAGCCTGATCAAAGTGGTGCTCGCCGAACGCTTCGCCCGCGCCTAAGCAGAGGGTCAAGGCAAGCCACCGACAACGGCAAAGGCGGAAGGTTGAGTTGGAGCTGGAGTTTGAGTGGGAGGGAAAAGGCGAACCACAGAAACCAAGATAGGCCACGGATGGAAGGAGATGGAAGATGATGAGGTTCCGGAGAAGCACTTTGCCCGGGCGCGGGTCCCGCGCCTGGGCATATCCTAGCCGTTTATCTTCCCCCATCCGTGGCCTGTCTTTCTCCGTCTCCAGCTTCACCTCCATCGGCCGTCGCCCGTCAATCGGCGGAAAGCGGAGAGTCCGGACGCTTAAAACTTACAAACCTAAATCTTAAAACTCCTCATCCCCGCCAACGCCGCAGCAGCCCGTATTTGAGAATGCAACGGAAGGCACTGACACCGTCTTTCCAGTTGATCTTTTTGCCTTCGGCGTAGGTGCGGCCGTAGTAGGCCACGCTGACTTCGTAAATACGCGCCCCGGATCGCGCCACCTTGGCCACGATTTCCGGTTCGAAGCCGAAGCGCGGCTCCTCGATGGTGATCTTTTGCAGCAGGTCGCGGCGGAACACTTTGTAGCCGCATTCCATGTCGGTGAGGTTGAGGTCGGTCACCATGTTCGAGAGCAAGGTGAGAAAGCGGTTGCCCAGCGAGTGCCAGAAATAAAGCACGCGGTGGCTTGATCCGCCGATGAAACGCGAACCGAAGACCGCATCCGCCGCACCGCGCAGGACCGGCTCGAGCAGTCGCGGATAATCCCCGGGGTCGTATTCCAAGTCGGCATCCTGAACGAGAACGATATCTCCGGTGGCTGCAGCAAAACCTGTTTCCAGCGCGGCCCCCTTTCCCCTATTGCGCTCATGACGCAGGGCCTTCACGCGGTCGGGATTCGCCGCGGCCAGCCGTTGCAACTTCTCCCAGGTGCCATCAGACGACGCATCGTCGACCACCACCAGTTCCGCCACCTCAGGTCGCGCCAGAACCACCTCCGCCACACGTACCAGAGTCGCCGCCTCGTTGAAAACAGGCATGATGACGGAGAGGCGAGGATTAATGAACAGGGTCGCAGGCGTCATTGGGAGAGTCGGACGACACATGGATAATACACTGCGGCAGTGCTCTGCAGCCACACCAGGTTGCGGCTGCTTGCGACAAAAATGTCACTTGGCAATTTAGCCACGGAGGGGCCAGAATCTGTGTTGGGCTTAATGAAAGTACTCTATTTTCTTTTCTCGTTGTTGGTGGCCCAGCTTGCTTGGGCGGATGCAGACAAACTCTTCCAAGAGGCGCGAGCTTTGATCGGACAGGACAATCCGAAGGCCTTCAAACTGATGGAAAAAGCCGCCGGAGAGGGTTCGGCAAACGCCGAGGGTGGCCTCGGATACTTTTATGCCCAAGGCATCGAGGTACCCAAGGACGAGGCCAAGGCGGCGGAGTACTTCAGAAAGGGTGCCGAGGGAGGGTCGGCACGGTCGCAAATGAACTACGCAACTGCCCTGCTCAGCGGCCAAGGCGTGGAGAAGGACCCGGCCGCAGCGGTTCCTTGGCTCGAGAAAGCGGCCGAGGCCGGGGTGCCGGAGGCCCAAGAGCGGCTTGGTTTGGCCATTTTTCACGGCGACCTCATCGAGGGTGTCGGCCGAGACGACGAAAAAGCACGCCAACTACTCTACGCCGCCTCCGAGGCCGGCCGGCCGCAGGCGCAGAATGCCTACGCTTACATGCTGAGCCGTGCCCGTGGCGGCCGCGGCGACGAGGCCGGCGCGGAAACCTGGTATCGCCGCGCGGCCAAACAGGGCGAACCCAAATCCATGGCCAACCTTGGCCGTATGCTCTTCAATTCTGGGGCCAAGGACCGGACTCGCCGTGTTGAAGGCCTCAAGTGGCTCATGGTGGCAAAAGTCCTCGACGAACCCACCGCGAAAAACACGCTAGCTGAATATCAAGTCAATGCCGATGGCACGGAGTGGTCGGAGGCGCAGAAGGAAGCCGACCGGATGGCTTACCAGCTACGCTTCAAAGCTGCATTGACCAAGCAGGAGAAAACGAAGCGGCCGATTGCCGTGGACAAGGGCAGTCAGGCACCCGCTTCTTCGCCCACGACGCAAAGCGGGGATTGATCACGGTGTCGGGAGGCTGGGCGGCGAAGCCGCGGCCGGGACCGCTCCCTTGGAACGCAACGCGTCGATGGCGTCCTGCATGGTTTTCTGGTTGTACGCGTTGTCCCCGAAAAGCAGGCGGTAGCGGTTGTCGGCGTGTTGGCGTGCCTCCTCCCAAACGGCTGCCGGATCGTCGGCCGCGGCAATGGTGGCATCAAACTCGCGGCGCACATCATCGAGGAAGCGTTGAATGGGCGGTGTGCGCGGCCGATCTTCCGGGAGCAAAACGGCGGGAGCGCGCATTCCTGCGGGGATTTCATATTCGACCTCCGCCGCGCCCGCGATGTAGCTGGCGGTGGCGCTGGCATCCGGTTGGGGGGCTTCAGGTAGCAAGGTCGCGGGAGAAGAGGTGGAGGGCGCTGAAAGCTTGTCGTATTCGACCGGGCCCGAACGGGCGGGATTGGAGGGCGTGATAGAAGCAGCCACGGACGTGGTAGCGACGTGCGGTATCGATGAGGTATGATCCAGAGAGCTATTCGTTTGTGGTGAGGCCTTCGACTCCCCGAGAGTTGCAGACAAAACGGGCGCAGAGGCCGTGTGAGCTGGAGACACGGCTTGGAGTTGGGAGGAGCGGGCGGTGAAAAACCAGGCGGTAACGGCGGTGAGAAGCAGGATAACAAGCAATGGAATGGTGAGCTTCATGACTGAAAAAAACTGGCGCCGGGGTGGGACCGGCGCCAGTGGATTTGAGATCCCTTGTGGGACGTGGCTAGGACGCGTGATCAGATCAGGGAGTGACCACACCGCCATCGACCGAACGACCAACGTTCATGGAAGGTTCAGGAATCCCGGTCGTTCCAAGCACCAGGTTGTTTTTGATCTTGTTGTAAACCGTCACTTTATCGCCAGTGGTGATGTCGTTGCGGCGATACATCTGTTGGAAACTCCACGCGGTGTAAGCACCTTGGGTCACTTTGGCCGTATCGGCCACGGAGAGCGTGCCTGTGCTGGCGAAGTCTGTCAGCTTAACACCATTGTAGCCGAGGACCACGGCACCGGCGGTGCGGGCCGGGCTGGCGTCGCCGAGTGACAGCCAGGTCACAAGGTAAACATTGGCTCCGGTGAGCAACTCCGAACCATCAGCGTCGTAGACGTTGACGCTGGTGGAGGTGCGGCCCATGTCGTCACGAAGGGTGGACCCGGAGGAATACCCGCCATTGCCATCTTGATTGAGACCCCAGATGGTGGAAGCATTTCCCGAACTTAGTGTCAACGAAGGCGTCACAGCCGCCAGACCGACACTTGTACCCCCAGCGGGTACACGGTAAATTGCATTGATCGCGCCGCCTGTACTGCGACCCACAAGGTATTGGTTCACAGCATTGGCGATGCCGTAACCTGTTTCGGCCAAGTAGGCCGTGCGGGTGCCTGATCCATCGTTACGGCCGGTGGCAAATACATAATCGGTATTAAGAGCGTTACCGGTGAAGAAGGAGAGCGGAAGGAAACCTGCGGAGAAGAGCGCGCGGAAATTCTGCGTGTTCATATTGTCCAGGATTCCAGCAGCACCTTCATTGGCGATCATGGTGAAAACCACAACTCCGGCTTCCGGAGTGCTAGGTTGCAACGAGTTGCCGGCGAAAGCCGTCGATGAGAGGGCCACATCGGAGAAGGCCACATCCGACTGAGCCGCGGCCGCAGTGCTGGCACCGCCTTGGCCATTGCCGCCGTTGTTACCGCCAACGACCGCCGTGATGCTATCAAGCACGCCAGTCGTGAGATAGGTGGGGTCGGCTGCAGGGCTGTTGATCAAAGCGTTGAGACCTTCGACCGAGCCGTTGAAGGTGGCGCGAATGGTGGTCACGCCCGGAACGTCAGGGAAGGTTCCCTGAAAAATCGCGCGGGTCGCCCCGTTGAAGGCTTGGTTGTTGCTGGCGTTGCGGTCGTGGGCGAACTTGAAAGGCTGTCCGCTGGCCACGAATTGTGCTTTGATGGAGTCAAGGGTAGGGACGCGGAAGGCAGACGCACCCGTGATGTTCACGGTGACATCGGCGAAAGCCGAGCTACCGAGGGCGAGCGAAGCCGCTGCCAAGGCGAGGATTTTGGTTTTCATGGTGTTATATGTTTAGGTTTGGGTTTTATTTATGTTGGGTTTGATTATGGGATTAGGACTGCTTTTGACGACGGCGGAGAACGTGCGCGCCAAGGCCAACGGCGGCCAGAGCGAGCAAAGCGTAGGTGGACGGTTCAGGCACGGCTGTGAAGCCAACGTCACCATTGGAGGAGAGGGTCATCGTGCCGAGATATTCGCCTTCGCGGAGCGGATCACCGAACCCGTATTGGTTCGCAATGTTGCTCTTCGCTTGGAGGCGATACAGATCCCACATGAATTCGACGTCCGTGTAGGTGCCGAAAGTTCCGTAATTGTCCGCTCGGCCGCCCTGCTGGACGACGTCGCCGGGAATGTTATTGTTCCAGCCGTTCCCCCCAACTGGGTTCTGCAGGTTGATACTTTGGCTCGGCGATTGGGCTGCGGTAATGACGGCGACTCGATTGGCAGAACCGGTCTCGAGGATGTTGTTCTGCGCGAGTATTGAGTTGGCGATGGAAGTCATGGCGCCATCGGAACCGATGGAATACCCCACGCTGTTTTGCGAGCCCACCGTGCCAATCGTGCTGCGGCGCTGGGTGGTGTAAATGGTGCGGTTGGGATCGGCGTTTTGCAGGGCAGTGCTCAAACTACCCGCGTTGCCCCAGACTCCGCCGGCACCGCCGTAGAGAGTGGTGGCGCTGGCCCAATCGGGGCCGTAAGCGGAAGTCAATTCGGTGTTGATGTTAAGAAGGGTGAGGGCCGAGCCCGCTGTGGCGTCGCGGAAAACAAGTGCAGTGTTGCCAAGGCTGGCGAACACTTGCTGGGTGCCGCCAATCAGACCGTTTGGGTTTTGAAAGAAGAGGACCAAGTCGCCAGGCGTGTAGTTGGTGTTTTGGGCTTGAACTTGACCGGTGGCTGCTCCGAAGAGCAATGCCGCGGCGGTCGCACCCAAGAATTTCGTTTTGATGGTTTTCATGGATTTAGTGTTGGTTGGTGTGATGGTGTGATGTCTGCGATGTCTGAAAGGGAGAGCTAAAGAAACGGTCAAATGACAGGGGCAAAGTATATCGGGGAGGCCGCAGCACTAGCGCGTTGTTGTGAATTTTTTGTCACATCCGTGCCGTCTTTTATGCGAGGCCCCCAAGGGACTACGGCTCCTTTATATATGCGCTGTGGCGGTCCGCTTATTCGGCGGCCGCAAGGCGGTAGAAACCTCGGGTTCCGGCGCGTGGTACGGTGTAAGTCACCGGAGTGTAATCGCCCACGGGAGTTGCGTTAACGGATGTAACCCCAGACGACAACCAGGTGCCGGTTGTGAGATCAGAACGCGTTTCCAGCGTATAGGAGGTAATTCCGCTGGTTGCACCTGCTGTGCGTTGCAGGGCAGTAATAATGAGATTGCTTCCAGAGGTGCTGGTAGAGACGAGTGCCGCATTGCCGACGGTGGGATCAGTGCCGAAGGCAAACTCTTGGAAATTGCTGAATCCGTCGTTATCGAAATCGGCATTCTTGTCGGTCAGCGTCGCCGGGGAGTATGCCGCGGCCCACGTGTCATAAGGAGTTGCGGGAGGATTCCCTCCAGACGTGATGAAGCTCACATTGCCGGAGTTGTCCACCACAAGGGTGCCGAGGAACTCGCTTTGGCGAATCGGTTCGCCTTGGCCGTATTGGCCGTTGATATTGTTCCTGGCTTGGAGTCGGTAAAGGTCCCACATGAACTCGACGGCATCGACGCTGCCGAAGGTGCCGTAGTTGCCAATTTGGCCGGCTTGCATGACCACATCACCCGGAATGTTGTTGTTCCATCCGTTACCGCCCACCGGGTTTTGCGAGCTGATTGACTGGCCGGGGGGGGCGGCAACCGGGACAACGGCGACCTGCGTGGTGGCATCTTTTTCGAGAATATTGTTCTGCCCGAGCATCGAGTTGGCGATGGAAGTCATGGCGCCATCGGAACCGATGGAATACCCCACGCTGTTTTGCGAGCCCACCGTGCCAATCGTGCTGCGGCGCTGGGTGGTGTAAATGGTGCGGTTGGGATCGGCG
>CAIZMQ010000056.1 GCA_903934135.1 uncultured Verrucomicrobiota bacterium | reverse complement strand
GCGCCCTGCGTGGATTGTGCTAACTTCGGCCATGCTGCAGCCCGTGCCCACCTCCGATCCAGCGGCCGAAATCGCCGCGTGGTGGCGCCTTGTCGGATTATGCCTGCCCTCGCATGAGGTGTGCGGTGCCGTCACTTTCGCGCCGGCGGGATTTGAAACGCTCGAGGCCGACTGGGATCGCTGGGTGGCCGAAGTGTTTCTGCCCGCTTTGCTTCCCTCGTTGACCGCCCTTCAGTCGGCGGCCGCGCGGCAGGATGTGGCGGCAGTGCTGGCCGAGGATGCCGCACTCGGGGCGGAGTTGCCGGCGGACTTGTCGGGCGGAAGTCTGGCTGCCGGACGGCACCTGCTGACCGCTTTTCAGCCTCCCCAAGGTGCAAGGCTGCTCGAGAGGCTTTCGGAGGCTGCACTGATCGACTCCTCGGCCGGCCACTTGGCCACCGTCTTTGCCGCCCGCGGGCAGGCCTTTCATCTGCCCTTCCTGCAGGTCGTCGGTGCGTTGCTGCTTGCCGAGTGTGTTCTCGGGGCGGATGCGGCGGGCGTGACTTTGCCCGCTATGCAGACCATCGACCTGCTGCAAAGTGCCTTGGACCGTATGGCGGCATTGCCTGCCGTGCAGCTGCTCGCGGTATGAGTGGCACTGCTGTCATTACCGGAGTCGAGACGCGCGACCAAGATGCGGTGGACGCTCCTTGGAATGTCGTCGTGCACAATGATCCCGTGAATCTGATGTCCTACGTCACCATGGTCTTCCAACGGGTCATGGGTTTCCCGCGGGACAAAGCGACCAAGCACATGCTCGAGGTGCATCACAAAGGCAGATCCCTCGTCTGGTCCGGCGAGCGCGAGCGTGCAGAGTCCATCGTTGAGCAACTGCATGGATATTTGCTCCTCGCCACGATCGAGCAGGCTGAACTCTGACCCATGCGTTTCCGCCGCGCCTCGACCGATTCGTGGGAACTCCGCGACATCCATCCGCTCTTTGTTTCGCTCCTTACTGAACTGCCGAAGGTGGCCTCTCGCCACAAGAAAGCGCAGGCCCGACTTTATCCGGACCCGATCGGCGGGGAGGACCACGCGGAGTTTCGCCGCGATTGGAAGGAGCATGTGAGGCCGGAGTTGGAGCGTCTGTTTGCCTCGAGTCGCGATATTGTAGCGCGAGATCTTTCCGCGCCCGGTGGCCACAACCACGGCACCAAAGTGGTCATTCCCGGCGCTCATCTTGAAGCCTGGCTCAACGCCCTCAACCAAGCGCGCTTGGTCATTGTGGAAGAAAGCAATTTCAGCGAAGCCGACCTGGATCATCGTGAGCCTCCGGACCTCGCCACGCGGCGCGGACTGTCGCTGCTGAAAATTCATTTCTACGGCCACCTGCAGGAGTTGCTCGTCGAGGCGGCGGGCTGAATGCCCATGTCTGCCGCCCAAACCACCGAGGCAATTTTGCTTCGCCGGGCGCGCTTCGGTGAGTCGAGCTTTGTCCTCATTTGGTTGTCTCCCGGCCACGGGAAAATCCGCTCCGCCGCCCGTGGGACCGCAAAGCGTGAGAGTAAACTACGGGGAAGACTGGACCTTTTTTACCACGCCGAGATCCAGTTCGCCGCCAGTCGGAAGTCCGACGTAAGCACCCTGCGCGAAGTGAAGCTGCTCCAGACGTGGGAGGGACTACGCGGCAGTTACGCGCGCCTCCTCGCCGCCTCCTATTTCGCGGAATTGTGCGACCTCTTGTGCGAGCCGTCCCACCCAGCCCCGGAGCTCTTCGACCTGTTGCGCCGCGCACTGGGCCATCTCTGCGACCAAGATCCGACGCGACGCGCCATCGAGTTTTTCGAGTCGGAGACCTGCCGGATGCTTGGCTTTGGGCATCAAGGGAATGCCTTGGGTGCGATCGAGGCCCATGCCGGTCGAATTCCGGCCAGCCGGCGGCGGTTTGACGGAGTGTTCCTTTGACCGATTGGGTCATTGCCCCCGCCGCGCGGCAGTCTTAACCTGCTACCATGGCACCGGCCGTCTCCCCGGATTCACCCGAGTTTATCGAGCGGGACCATACATCATTGTCGCTCGAGGTGGCCGGAGACGAAGCTGCGTCGCGCGGTGACGAGCGCGAAGCTCTTTCCTGCTGGGCCGAATCCCTGGGTATTCTCAGCGCCCGGGCCAAGTCGGCCGATGCGGCGCGCGTTGTTTTGAAAATGGCCATGACCGAGGAGAGTCTGGGCGAGGTGCAGGATGCCTGTGTCCACTACCTCCGGGCCGCCGATCTGTACAAGCTGGCCGGCGAAAAACACCACGTGCCCATGTGTCTGAACAATCTCGCCATGCTGCGAAAGCTTTCCGGGGACCTGGACGATGCCTCTGTCCTGCTCTCTCGCGCGCTCGACGAGGTCTCTCTTTGTCATGGAAGCTCGCACGGGGAAACCGCTCTGATTGCCACCAATCTTGGCGCGGTGCTCTGCGAGTGCGGCGATCTGCTTGGTGCCGAGCAATGCCACATGCAGGCTCTCGGCATCAGGGAGCAACTCTTTGGTCCGACCCATCCCGAGGTCGGCTTGAGTCTTGGTCATCTCGGAGTGCTTCACCAATTGCGGGGCGATCACGACGGGGCCCGCCGCTTTTACCGTTCCGCCCTCGCTATCCTTGACGAGTTCCCGGGACTGCACGAAGCCGAACGGGCCATTCTCCGCGAAAACCTGGCCGGTCTTTGAGCAACCACCTCCGTGGCTGGGTAGAAGCAGGTGATCAACAACCCGGGGCGCGGAGGAGAAGGGTGACCCATTTGCCGCGGCGGGTTGAGGTTTCGAGTTGGAGGCCCCGGGCGGTGAAGGTGGTCAGGGTTTCCTTTTCGAGGGTGCGCAGGATGCCGGAGAGAATGAGGCAGGCCTTGGGCCTGAGGGTGGCGATGATTTGCGGGGCGGCGGCGCAGAGGATTTCGCTGAAGACATTGGCCATGACCAAGGGATAGCGGCGGGTCGGGCGCCATGTGAGGAGATCGCGATGGGTGAGGGTGACGCGGGTGCAATGGTTGCGGCGGAGGTTGGCATGTGCCGCGGGGAGAGCGCGCGAATCGTAGTCGAAAGCATCGACGCGGGTGGCACCGAGTTTTTCGGCGGTAATGGCCAAAATTCCGGAGCCGGTGCCGATATCCAAAGCGGTCCATCCCGGTTCCTGACGGGCTGCTTCGCGGCGGAGCAGGCGCAGGCAGGCGGCGGTGGTGGCATGTTCGCCCGTCCCGAAAGCCATCGCGCCGGCAATGCGGAGAAGGATGCGGGGCTTGGGGCGCGTGGATGGCCAGCGTCCGTGGGCGTCGATGACGGCCAGGTCGGACGCGAGCGGCAGCGGCCGGCGCGGGGCATTGGCCCGTTGGGCAATTTTCGCGGCGTCGATGGATTCGATTTTGCCGCCGAAGTCCCGCTTCAGCTGGCGCAGGATGACGTCTGTTCCATAAGCTTCCAGCCGGATCATTCTTCCACCCGGGCGGGCGAGGCTGACCAAGCCGGTTCCGAGGAAGGTGAGTCGTTCGCGCCACGTATCTTCATGGTGAGCAGAGGCGTGACGCACCCAACGCCGGACGTGGCGCGCGGCCGGTTTCGTTTTCATGCGGCCACGCTGGATTTATTTGCTTCGCGGCACAAGTCCGGGGCGGTTAGGCTTTTTCGATCATGATCAAATCATACGCGCAATGGATCACCGGTGCTGGAGGAGAGTGGCTGAAGGACGTTGGCTTGCTTGTTCTGCGGGTCTGGCTGGGATTGTCCATGCTTCTCTTGCATGGCTGGGGGAAGGTTGCGAGCCACGCGGAGAACTCGGGCGGGTTCCCTGATCCACTGGGGGTGGGCAACGCGATGAGTTTGAACCTGGTCATTTTTTCCGAGGTCTTCTGCGCGGTCTTGCTGGTGGCGGGTTTGGCCGCTCGGTTCGCTTTGGTGCCCCTCATTGTCACCATGGCGGTGGCTTTTTTCCTCATTCATGGCGGGCGTTTGGTCGGCGACGGCAACGGCGAAATGGCGTTCCTTTACCTCGC
>CAIZMQ010000055.1 GCA_903934135.1 uncultured Verrucomicrobiota bacterium | reverse complement strand
GCGCCCTGCTGCGGACGTCGCTCCTTTGCTGGGAGAGATTGGCCACCAGAGCAAGCAACGGGAGCGTCTCGGCCAGGGCCCAGAACCCGTTGCGTTGGGTGGACACAAGGTCCCGGCCCTGCCGCAGGAAAAGAAGACGCGAACCGAAGCCTTGCGCTCGCGGCAAGGGACGAGGTTTGGAGCTGCAGGTCACTGCTGCAACGGATCTTGTCACGGTCGGCGGTGGCGCGAAAAAGGGGTTGACTTCCAGCGGGGGTGTTTACAATGTGATTACATGCGCCGCGCCTCCACCCTCGCAGAGTTGTCAATTTCCGGTCTTCATTGCGCAGGCTGGAGTCGCCCTCGATCAGCAGCCCTTTCGGTTCGCCAAGCCCGCGATGGCTTTACCCTCATTGAGTTGCTCGTGGTTGTCGCGGTCATCGCGATTCTCGCTGGGTTGACCCTTTCGACCCTCGGCTACGTGAACAAGAAGGGCGCTGAGTCTCGGGCTCAGGCGGAGGTGGCGGCGTTGTCGGCGGCCATCGAGTCCTTCAAGCTCGGCGAGGGTTTTTATCCAACGAATGTCGCATCGCTTTACACTAATCTCTGCCCTGCCGCTGCCGGGCGAAAAGTCTATTTTGAGCCGGCCCCGAGCATGGTGACGAACAACAAGTTCATCGACCCTTGGGGGAGTGACTACGGCTATTCCAATTACACGAGCTACTTTGAGTTGTGGTCCACCGCCGGCGGAACCAACACCAACAACTGGATCAGGAACTAAAGCTGATGAGCAAGGAGCGTGAAGCAAGGAGCGCGAAGCGGGGAGCGCCATGCACCGTTTTTTGCCCCGGGCGCTCCGTGGTCTTCATCCGTTACCGCGCCCACCGCTCGGGTGCGGCCTTCACCCTTATCGAGTTGCTCGTTGTGGTCGCGATCATCGCCGTTCTCTCCGCGCTGATTACCCCGGCCGTGCAAGGCCTTATGGGGACAAGCGGACGGCGCGGGGCGCTCAACACCGTGACGGCTGTCCTCGAGCAAGCGCGCTTGTCGGCTATCGAAAATGGCACCACGGCTTATGTCGGTTTTCCGTACAATGCGGCGAACAAGACCAATGGCTACTCGCACCTCATTGTTTTTCGCGATGCCCGTCCGGGTGACACGAACTCAAATCCTGTCGCGGTGACTCGCTGGCAGCGTTTGCCCAACGGTGTGTTTCTCCAGGGGGGTACCGGTTTGTCCGGCGCTGCGACGACCCGCACCCTGCCCACCCGCACCTTGCCCCGGCTGGGCGGATCGGAAGACCTCACGAAAATTCCCGCTCTGGCCTTCAACCGGTTCGGCCAGTTGCAAGGAGCAAGTACTGCGGTCTCTGTCCTTCTCGGCGAAAAGATCGAACCAACGGGCGATTGGCGCGGAAGCCCGAACAATTACTACGAGCTGCGCATCCAGCCTCTGACCGGGCGAGTGATCGTCGATGATGCTTCTCTCTAAAAAACCTCAGTGAAAACTTCCCCGACATCAATGATGCGCCAGCGGTCGCAAGCCTTCAGTTTGGTCGAGGTTACCATTGCCATCGGCATTTTTGCGTTTGTCATCGTCGGCGTCATGGGCTTGCTGCCCGCGGGCATGCGGATGCGGGCCGACTCGTCCGCCGAGACGCGCGGGGTTCTGATCTCCGAGGAGCTTTTTGCCGCGGTGCGTGCGGCGCCGAGTTTGAGCAATGTGGTGGTGCGTGATGGTCCGGGGCTCCGGCCCAACAACAACCGGACGATCAATCTCCTCAGCGGCAGCGGCCAGTCGGTTTTGGGTTATCCCAGCCAAACAACGGTGCCTTACTGGTCCTTCGACAAGAACCCGGGGAGCTCGTGGACCAATGCCGGGGGGGCGGATGCCGAGGTCGCGCAGTCTTCGGCCAACGCGATCGACACCTTGACCCGACTGACCGCGACCAATATCGGCGGCGGTCTCTACCGCGTGAATGTCGAGGTCCGGGCGCCGGCCAGCATCCCATTGGCCAACAGCCGTCCCTCGCTTTTTTCCACCCTCATTTACTCGCCATGACCCGCTCCCGCATCACGTCCTTGACGGCGTCACCAGGGTTCACCCTCATCGAGGTGATGGTCTCGGCGGCCATTTTGGCCATCGTGCTCGCGGTCATGTTCTCGGCCCTCTCGACCAGCATGTCCCTCTGGCGCAACACGGATAACAAGATTGTCGCTGACCGGGAAGCGCGCGCCGTCGAATTGTTGCTCGCGCGTGACTTGGCCAATGTGATTATGCCCGCTGCGACCAAATTCTGGCCACGGGTCACGAATTCCGGGGGTGTTTTTTACCTGAAGTTTCTCACCGCAACTCCCGCCGACGCGCAACCCGCAACCGCAGGAAACACAGGTGACGTTTGCTATGTCGAGTATGCCGTCCTTCCCTCCACCAATGGACCGGGCCGCGAGGTGCGGCGGCTCTTCTGGCCAAGCAGCAAGACCTACACGGATGTGCTCAGCGCGGGGGCGCTTCCCGGCCCCCAAGCCGCGGACCAGTTTGAATCCCTCGGCCTTAATCTGCTGCCGACCAACACCATGGCCGCGCGCGGTCTGGGTAACCTTGTCAATGAGGCCAACAATACCAACTTCGTTCTGCTCGGCTCCAACCTCCTGCCCTTCGCGGGAACACCCGGGCCGAACAACTACCCGGCGGCAATCGAGGTGAACTTTGCCGTGGCTGATCCCACCACGCTGGTAAACACCAACCTGATCAGCCGCTCCACCTACGTCCTGCGCAACGCCGGACTTTATTCCTTTCGCATCCCGCTGCCCAAGCCTCCTTCCGCCCCATGAAGCCGCACCTCGCACACCATCCAAGGGAGAGGGGCGTTGCCTTGGTCACCACCGTCATTGTTGTCGCGGTGCTCGCCGTGGTCGCTGTCGCCTTCATGCAAAGTACCACAACCGATCGCCTCTCCTCGCGCAGTGTGGCCAACTACACCCGTGCCAAACTGGCCGCCGAGGGTGGGGCGGCTGCTGCCGAGGCCATGATTGCCGACCTGGTGAAACGCTACCCCGACTCCGCGACCGTCTGGCAGAACATTGGCGGAGGTACGCCCAATGGGACCAACAACGAAGCCACGGTGCTTTATCTCCGGGCCCGGGCCAGCGACACCAACCTCGGGGCCTCGCCCGCCCAGTTCGGCGGAGAGGTGACGATTCTGGCCCAACCCCTCGTCTCTCGTGTCGGGGCAACGCCGGAGACTTTCAACACCAACCCGCTGCCGCTCTCAAGTGTGGTCTCCAGCGTTCCCTTTGTCGCCGACACGGCGGTGAATATCAACGCGACCAATGCGGCACGCCCGGAGCCCTTCGTGGGAAGTCGGTCCTCGACCAATCCGGGGGCTCCGATTACCGCAGCCCAGTGGATCTACCTGACCCAAAATGGCGGCCCGACGAACGCGACCAACCCCTACATCGCCCGTTATGCCTTTTGGGTTGAGGACGAGAGTTTCAAGGTCAACGTAAATGTCATAACCAATGGCCCGCGCGGCAATGCCAGCCTCGGCCTGAGTGCCGCGGAGGCCCGGCTCGATGGATCTTGGGGGACCTCGACCGACAATAAACTTCGTTCCGCTGCGGGTAATGTCATCTCGGCCCGTGCCTCTTTGGCCGGCCAGTTCCCCACCGCCTTGACCGCGGCCCTGCCGGCGAGCCTCACCGATCCTGCCACGGCGGCCGAGTTACGGTTCCTCACCACGACGCATTCCGCCGGCCTCGACCTTTCGCGCGGCGGATTCAAGCGTTTCAACATCAACACCGTGACCAATGGTGACAAGCGCACCGGGCTCGACCGCATCGTCGCAGCGATCACCAACACCAACGCCTCCCCGCTTTTCGGGCAGCGCTTTTACCGTTTGGCCAACAATGCCGCCGGCCTCAACAGCGCGAGTGCTGTTTCCGCGAATCACGCCGCTATCTACCTCAATAAAATCGCGGCCAACCTTTATGATTACCTCGATACGGACGACCAGCCGACCGTGATCAGCAACGATTCCTCGTTCAGCCTCGTGACGGGGCGACCCGCGGATGGCATCCGGCCTCCGGGAGGCGGTCTGGATGGCTTGAATCCCATCGCGGCGATGGGCGTGGAAAACGTACCACGTCTGCAGGAATACGCGATCCACATGAGGGTGCGGAGCATGAGGTGGGATCCTGCAAACGGCGACAGCTTCGGATTCGTTTCCAACACGAATGCCGGGGCGACCAACCCCACCTTCGCGGAGTATGTGGTCTCGCTCGACCACTACTTTGAGTTCTGGAATCCCGGCACGCGCGACTACACCAACAGTCCAGACACTTTCTTGAAAATCTTCGACCAACCGCGTTGGGGTCCTGGTAGCGGAGGCGGAGCCGTGACCGGTCCCTCCGGCCGGGGCTCGTCCGGCTCGTTCGTGACCAACAACCGCGCTTCGTCGGAGATTCCGCTGATCGATACGCTCACTGGCGGCCCGGTGGTGTTTCCAGCCGGTCAGGTGACTGTGCTGACCACGGCACCTCTCGCCGAGTTGAACACTGGGGCGAGTTCTGCTGACTTTCTCGTCGTTCCGGTAACTTCGTTGGTTCCCCTGCGCGTCCCTGACTCAGACCGAATTTTTTCCGGAACGACAAGATCAATCTTGCGCACCAACTATCTCTACGACGCCCGTGCCGCTGGCCTCGGAGGAGG
>CAIZMQ010000054.1 GCA_903934135.1 uncultured Verrucomicrobiota bacterium | reverse complement strand
TAGAAGCCTCGGAACCCGATGGGAATGAGAAAAAAACTTCCCGGCGGCAAAGACCGCGCTGGCGAGGTGTCGGCATGAACTTCCAGTGCGCCCTTCAGCACCACTCCGAGAATCGGAAACTCGGCCGGGCGCCGTTCGACAAAATAGCCCTTACCGGTGCGGCTGAATCCCGCCAGGAGGATACCCACGCGATTCAACTCCTCGACTCCCGCTTTTCCGAAATGGAGAAACTGCTCGTTGCTGCCCCGCGGGATGGTGATGCCCTCCTGCAAGGCAGGATTTTCATAGTTTCGGATAACGACTTGGCTGGGTCCCGAACCGTGCAAGATGGAGATATGTTTCAGATACTGCTCGGGATAAAACCCGCGGAGGGATGCCGCCACCGAACGGGCCAGGCCCGCACGGTCGAATGCTTTTTTACCCAGGGCAATCACCCCCGGCGCCCGCCGCAGGATCTCCGGTTGAAAATACTTGTTTCGCACGGGGACCATCAGGATGGACATTTCGCGCCGGGCCCGTTGGGCACTTTTCTCCAGCGAGGCACCCTTGTCGATCTCCGCTTCGATCCCCAGATTCCGCAAGTCGCGCAAAACCCGCGACGGCATGTCGGAGGAGAGAAGGATATCCATAAGCTCAGGCCGGCACTCCGGGCGGCGGTGCTCCCGGTGCACCGAAAACCGGAAACGATCCGTCCCAGATAAAGGGCTGAACGCGCACCTGGCGATCCCATGCCGCCCCAGGATGACGGGCCGAGTGGTAGACAATCCACTCGCTGCCGTCTGGGCTGGTAGTGAAGGAGGCGTGACCGGGGGCTTTGATAACGTTTGTTGAGGCAAACACGGGCTGTGGCGACTTGCGCCAAGAACCCGCATCCAGAGGGTCGGAATTTGGAGGAAGCGAAAGAAGCCCCAAGCAATAGTGATCGGACCAACTGCCGGCCGCGGAGTAAACGATATGGATCCAGCCGTTCTTTTGCAGGACCTGCGGTCCCTCGTTGATGGCAGGAAGGCCATCCGGTCCGCCGGAACCAAGGCGCTCCCAATCGTGAAGCGGGGAGGAGATAAGCACTCGGGGGCCCGACGGCGTGAGGGGATCCTTCATGGGACAAAGATAAAGGTGCTGTGCGGTGTTTTCGTTTCCTTCCCACCCGGACCAGACATAAAACCACCCGCGTTCCGGATGGCGTAGGAGGGTGCCGTCAATGGCCCATTGATCCGGTTCCAAGGCGAGCGGTCCATGGAATTCATACGGTCCCACGGGATCGGGATGACAGCGCACCAAAGCCACCATACGGTGGTTGGCATTGTCGCCGTCGTCGGCCGCCACATAAATAACCCACCCGCCCTCCATCGCATGGAGTTCCGGTGCCCACAGCTCTCGCGAAAACTTCCCGCCCTCCGGACCCCGCCAGACCAATACCGGCTCTTCTTCCGATAGGGCAGGCAAGCTGGGACCGCGGCGCAAGCACACGGCATCATTCGTGCTGTTGACGTGGCAGTAAAGAAACTCGTTCTGATGGCGCATCACCCATGGGTCGGCGCCGGCATCAAGCAAGGGGAGTTCGCCCGAGAGGATCGACCGGTCGGCCGAACGGAAAGTTCCAGGCATGGGGGTCGGAGGGCAGTTCATCAGCTCGGATTTCATCATAAAGGGCCGTGGCGACGGCAATTATCAATCCAAAATGATCGTCGAAGCCCGGCCCGGTCTTATTGCTTCTGTTTCCAGAGGCCCCATGACGGATCGGCACCCGGGGTCGTGCGATCCCAAGTTTCCTCCCACTTGAGGCGCTCCATGTGACCGTCGGCAAAAAGATAGTTGGCGGCGCCGGAATGGCGGGTAGCGGCAATATTGTTAGAGTTGGCTCGACTGATTTTTCCCGGCTCATTCGGATCGTTCAGACGGACATGGTGGTAGCTTTTGAAAACCCCATCCGCGATGAGGATCAACTTGGACGGACTGGGCAGCGAGATCAGCTTGACGGCCCGTTCCCGTCCCACGTCCTGCATGGACGCATTGAAGCGGTATGAGTTGGGAATTGCGCCAACACCGACTTGGTAATTCGAGAAAACATTTCCCTTGGTATGGTCGGCGGGACAACGGCAGAGGGATGCACTTTTTTCGGTGTAAACCCTTTTCCCGTTGGGTCCCGGAGTTCCTTGTTCGAGATAATCCAATAACACCCGATCCCATCCTGCCCATTCGGAAGCCGAGTATCCCCAGCTGGTGTCGTTTGGGCCGCCGCCGAAGTTGGGTCCTTGGTTGAACCAGCCCTTTAACAGATAGCCGTTGTTCTCCGCGGCAAATCGTTGCACCCCGATACCCAACTGCCGGAGGTTGCTGGCACAACCCGCGGCTTTACTGGAATCCAAACCACGGCTGATTGCGGGGACGGCCACAGCGGCCAGCACCGCAATGATGCTAATGACAACCAGTAGCTCGATCAGCGTAAAACCGGCGGGGGATGAAAATCTACGGCGCATTTCAATACTATATTTAAAACCGCGCAGCCTCATGCGCCATGCCGATTCCTCCCGTTTGCATGGCGTTTTTTTTCGCTGCCGGCAAGAGAAGCTGCGTTGGAGCCTAAGTCGGTCGCCGTTTGGTGCGCGACGGCATAGCAAAAATTGCCTCGGGCATGTCTAAATTACCGCCTAGCGACGCCCTTGAACTAGTTTAAATTAGCGCAATGAAGATGTGTTCGTGTGCAGGGCTGGCCCGGTTGATGGGCATTTTGCTCGGCAGCAGCATCGCGACAGTTTCGGCGGCGGAAATTCAATGGGGTAATCCGGCCGCGGCCCGTCCTCCCACTCTGCTCCAAGGCATGGGCGATCCGACGATTATCAAAGAGGGGAGTTGGTTTTACATGTATGGCAGCGGGGCGGGCATTCCGGGGGTGCGCAGCACTAACCTGGTGAATTGGTCGGCACTGCCGCGGGTTTTCCCGACCAACGATTCACCGCCTTGGTCGCCGATCTCTCCCGATCCCGCTTTGGCGGGTGACCTTTTCTGGGCGCCGCAAATCACCAAATACAACACCCAATATCGGATGTATTACAGCCATTCCACGGTCGGCAGCCAGCGCTCGGTCATCGGACTGGCCACGGCCAACACGTTGGACCCTACCAGCGGTTCCTACGGGTGGACGGACCAGGGGCTTGTCTTGGAATCGGTGGTGGACGATCCGGGTGGATACAACGCGATCGATCCAAAAATGCACGTAGAGGTTTCGGGGGAAAACGGGGCGGGTACAAACAATGTCGGCAAGAACTGGCTGATGTGGGGCTCCTGCTGGAGCGGAATATTTGTCGCTTCTTTGAATCGCAACACCGGGAAAAGCGTGGGAACAGGCAAATACCAGATTGCCTCCCGCGCGCAGACCAACGGGCCCGGGCCCGGTATCGAGGGACCTACGGTGGTTTGGAAGAACGGCTACTATTATCTGTTCGTCTCCTATGACGCTTACGAAAGCTACAATGTGCGGGTAGGTCGTTCGACCAATCTCGTCGGGCCCTATGTGGACCGTCTCGGCCGATCGATGACCGACGGGTTCGCCACCCCTTTGTTGGCGCCTTACGGAAAATGGCGCAACACGGGCCACAACGATATTCTCGTCGGACAAAGCACCGGGTACGATCTTTTCGTCAATCATATCTGGATCAAGCATCCCGATCCGACCAAGGGATATCCGGAACGCGCCTTACAGGTGCGCCCGATGTTTTGGGACAGCGATGGCTGGCCTTTGGTGGGAGAGCCGATCACCCAATATCCCTCGGCCGCCGCCACCGCGCTGCCTGGTTCTTGGGTGCACCAGACCGGTTGGAGCAATACGACCTACTTCACCTACGCCGCCAACGGGTCGTTTCTGACCTCCTCCGGTAAAAACGGAACGTGGCAGACCAACAGCAGCCGGCTCACGCTGACCTGGTCGGATGGCTTGGTGCAGCAACTGGCCCTCCATCCGGACGGGAACAGTTATGTGGGCCGGGCAGCGGACGATTCGGATATTCGCGGTTGGCGCGTGCCCGCGACGCCGCCGGGTACCAATGGCAGCTACAATCTCGGCTCTCGCTGGCAGGGCGGCGCAATTCCCGGGGTGGGCGATGTAGCCATCGTGGAGGACGACGGCACGATGACCGTTTCAGCGGGCGATCCGAACTGGCGGCTCACGGACATTCGCATCGGATCCAGCATGGGAAGTTTGGGCGCGATGACTCAGACCGGGGGAATGGTCACGCAGGACGGATGGATGCGAGTCGGGATCAGCGGGACCGCATCCCTCGATCAGTCGGGTGGCACGAATCAGATCGGCGGCTTTCTTACTGTGGGGGAAAATCAGGGATCCTCGGGCTTGGTGAGCCTTCGTCGCACGGGGGTGTTGAGTTGCTCTGACTTGGCAGTGGGATGGGCCCATTCCAGCTCCAAAGGTCAGTTTACCATGCAGGATGGGATTTTCAACGTGAGCCAGGCCAACTTCATTGGTCTGGAGGGCACCGGCACGCTCACCGTGGCGGGAGGAACCATGAATGCCGGCGGAAACAGCTGGGGGGCGTTCCGGATCGGCAACTGGCCCAACACCAATTCCATGGGCACCGGCTCACTGAATCTGCGCGGCGGAGTCGTCAACGCCAACAACACCACATGGGTGGGGGGATTCGGCAACGGGACAATGAATATTACGGGGGGAACATGGAACCAGAATGCCGGAAACCTTTACGTGGGGCAAAAGGCCCATGCCACGTATTTGGGGCAGGGGGAAGTAAACCAAAGCGGGGGAACCTTGAACTCTTGGTATGTATTTCTGCACCAGGGAACCTACAATCTCAACGGAGGAACCTTGTCTGTTGCAGGAGTGGGCGACGGAGCGACCAATGCGACCGGGACGCTTAATTTGGACGGGGGCGTGTTGCGCGCCACGGTTCCCAACGCCAACTTTCTCGTCGTTGACACAGCGACGGTCGAGGCCGGTGGCGCGATCATCGACACGCAAGGCAACGACACCACCATCGCCCAACCACTGGCCGGCCCCGGTGGCTTGACCAAAAGGGGAACGGCGCGGCTCAAGCTCACGGGTGCCTTGGACTACCTCGGGCCGACCAAGGTGGAGGCCGGCACACTGGAAATCGCGGGACCCAACTTTTCCGCCCAGCTGAGACCAACCACCCTGGCCGTGAATTTTTTGGCTCCACCTCGCGCGGGAAGCTACGCTGTGCTCCCTTCCTCGCTGAATGGAAGCCCGGCGGTCTCGGTAACCGGCCTCGGGATCTACCAAACCGCCTCGTTTTCCCCGCTCACCGGTCTTCTCACCGTCACCAACTTGCCAGTCTCACTCCCTTGGCGTTCGTTATCCGGTGCCGCCGGCGGGGCGAAGGGCGGCTTGGCCTTGGCAGATGGCCGGATTCTTCTCACCCGCACGGAGACTGTCGGCACCGGTGTGCGGGTCGTACTCAGCCAGAGTCGGGATGGAGGGGTCACGTGGAGCAATTTGTCGACCATCTGCGAGGCCGGGCAGGACGTGGACTTGGGTGACGGGCATCTCGTTCAGGCGGGCGATGGAACGCTCCTCTACAGCTACCGTGAAAACCGTTATCGTGGCATTCACTCGTCGTTGCGATCCTACGCCATCCGGGTGGCCCGCAGCACCGACGGCGGCGCCAACTGGTCGTGGCATTCCGATGTGGCCACGTCCAGCGCCCAAGGGCTGGATCCCGCCATTAGCGGAGGCTTATGGGCGAGTTATCTCATCGTGAAGAGCGATGGCACCTTGCAGTGCTACTACGACGACGAGTGGACTCCCTGCAGCGAGGGCAAGGCGAGTCACCAGTGGGTCACAATGAAAACTTGGAACCCCTCCGCCAATGTTTGGACCAACCCGGTCACCGTGGCCCGGGCGGTGCAGTCGGATGACCTTTCCCGCGAAGGAACGGCCAGTGTCGTGGAGACTTCCCCCGGCCAGTTGCTGGCTGTAGTCGTGGGCGTGGGAGCGGCGGCACCGCACCCGAATGTCTTGCGGGTGGTCCGCTCCAGCGACGGAGGTGCGAGTTGGTCTTGGACCAATGGCCAAGACAATTTGCTTTATGCTGCGGCGGGCACGAACCATGTGGCTTTGGCGCCGTGGATCGCGAGGCAGGCTGATGGCCGGATTCTTTGCGTTTTTGTCACGGATGAGGATTCGGCCCAGCCGGGCACGCCCGGCGGGAATCCCGCCACCATGGATATCCGGCTGCGGGGGATGCTGAGTGCGGACGGCGGGCTGAGCTGGTCAGCTCCGGCCCCTTTGGATCCCCTCAACCGGCGGGCTTACTTGCCCGGGGTGGTGTCGATGCCCGATGGCAGTTGGTTGATTGCCTTTTCGGATCTGGATGCCAACGGCTTTGCCACCTTGGGCACGGGTATGAGCTTCGCGGCTTGGAGCGGTGGGCAGGCTGTGACCCCGGACTTGCTCCATCAATATGCCGTGGGCGGTGGCAGTGTTCCGTTGACGGCAACGAACTCGCCATCCATGAGTTACTCTGGCTCGGCTCTTTCTCTTTCTTCCTGGGTGAGAACCAACGCCAGCTCGCGGACGTTCCAAGTCGTTGCGGAGTATTCCACCAACTTGGAAACTTGGACAAGGGCGCCCGCGGGCGTCTCCTTGGGAACGTTCGGAGCGCCGGATGGCTATGAGCGCTTTCTTTTTTCCCTGCCCACTGGAACTGAGCCGAAAATGTTTATGAGACTGAGCATCACTCCATGAGCTGTGCCCATGACAAGGGGACAGAGGGACCTTCTTTGGGACTGTCGAAATTTGCCATGCGTTTGACACTTGTTGCCATGGCGATCTCGGCTGTCGTCGGACATTTTGTAAAATAAACCCAATATCATGAGATTATCCCCCTCTCACAGGTTTGTCGTTTCCAGTTTGTTCGCCTCGCTACTACTTCCGGCTGCTTCATGGGCTCAGACGCCCTTCGGTCTCTGGATCAACCCCAATTCGACCAACAGCTACAGCGATGCTTCCAAATGGATAGCTATCGATGGGGAACTTCCCGGAGGTGTTCCCGGACCGACCAATGATGCTTACGTCTTCGAAGGCACCCTTTTGGTGGGAGCGGGTGGAGATTTCAACCCGCAACAACTGATCATGGGCTGGGAAAGTTTTCATGTGGGCGAGTTTTTGCAGACGGGCGGTTCCACCAGAACGGAATCTTGGACGAAGGTTGGCATTGCTGGAAATCAGGTGTTCAACCAGAGCGGAGGAACCTACTCGGCCGCCGATCTAGCCGTGGGCTGGATCAATCCGGCCACTTCCTCGGTAGGCACCGGCGTAATGAATCTGAGCGGGGGGACGTTTGAGAGCCGAGCAGCGACCTTCATTGGGTTGGAGGGAGCAACGGGAACCGTCAACATCAGCGGAGGCACTTACAATGCTACCGGTAACGGTTGGGGTTCCTTCCGGATCGCCGATTACGGGACGGGAACCGGAACCGTCAACTTAAGCGGCACCGGGGTGGTCAACGCTAGCTTGTATACCGCCGTAGGCGGATCGGGTAATGGAACATTGAACATCAGCGGAGGAACTTGGAATTCGAGTTCCAGCGATATCGTTCTGGGCGATCGGCCCCCGGAAGTCACGGACTGGACAGGAACGGGGGTGGTCAACCAAAGCGGAGGAACGGTCAATGCCAGCGCGGTTCTTCTCCAGGAAGGCACGTACAACCTCGACGGCGGAATTCTTTCGACCTTCTTTGTGCGTGATACCAAAGCGGAGGCCACCGGGGTATTCAATTTCGACGGAGGAACCCTCCGCGCCCGCGGAATCAACGACAACTTTCTCGAAGCTGATTTGATCGAGATCAAATCCGGCGGGGCGACCATCGATACCGATGGTAACGAGGTTTGGATTCGCAGTGCCATGACGGGCGCGGGCGGATTGACGAAAAAAGGCGGCGGGAAAATGGTTCTTTTCGGGGAGAACAGTTTCAGTGGCAGCACCGTGATCGAGGCGGGCGTTCTTGAAATTTATGTCACCAACGGGGTGGCGCAATCGTACGGCGCGGCGATGCAGGGCGCGGCGGGGTCGCTCTGGAAATCCGGCCCGGGCACTTTGTCTTTGGGGGGCAGCGTCAGCTACAATGGGGAAACCCAGATTCTCGGTGGAACCCTGATTCTTTCCGGGGTCTTCACTTCCGGGGGCGCCAGCTCCACGAATACCAATGCCCCCACCTACGTGGAGGGGGGCGAACTTCGCGTAGTGGCCGGAGCGGACTACCGGCCTTGGGACCTGCGCGTCGCCTGGACCACCAACACAACAGCGCGTTTTGTCCAGACCGGGGGCGCCTCCTCCGTCCGAGAGACGGTGATCGGTCTCTTCGGCAGCGGCACCAACGAAATCTCCGGTGGAACTTTTACTGCTCTGGAGTCGACCTTTATCGGGATGTTCGGAACGGGCCGGCTCAGCATCAGCGGTGGCACCTATAATGCGCTGGGGAACAACGCCGGAGAACTCGGGTCCTTCCGCATCGGTGACTGGGGGGGAGCAACCGGCAGCGGAACCATAACCCTGAGCGGGACCGGAGTAGTCAATGCCAGCAGTTACACGGCGGTCGGCGGTCTGGGGAATGGGACGCTCAATGTGAGCGGGGGAACTTGGAATTCCGTTTCCAACGATATCGTCCTCGGAGACCGGCCTCCCGATGTCACCGACTGGTTCGGGACAGGCGTGGTCAACCAGACCGGAGGCGCCATCAATGCCAGGGCCGTTTTTCTACAAGCTGGCACTTTTAACTTGAGCGGGGGCGTTCTCACCGTCGAAGCCGTGGGCGACACCAAGCTGGAAGCGGTTGGAGTCTTCAACTTCAACGGGGGCATCCTGCAGGCGAGCGTCAACCATGACGACTTTCTCATGGCCGACACGGTGGAAATCAAATCCGGCGGGGCCACTATCGACACTGCGGGCAACGAGGTAAGCATCAACAAAGCCATGAGCGGGGCCGGGGGGTTGACCAAAACAGGATCCGGTCTGCTGAGATTGACCGCGGCGAACAGCTACGCCGGACCGACTGCGGTCGATGCGGGCACTCTGGTGGTCTCCAATGCCGCATTGACGGCCACCATTCTGCCGGACTCCACCGTCGTCAATTTTTCCACACCTCCCGGTGTCGGCACCTACAGCATTTTGTCCGGGGCGCTCGATGCGGCCTCGCTCGCTTCCAGCCAGATCGATGGTTTGGGCGCCGGCCTCGCCGCCACGTTGACCAACAATCCGAACCTTCAGGTCGTGGTGGCCGCCCAGTCAGGCTACGCCGGGTGGTCTCAGGGCGCGCCGCTCAACTCGGCCAACCAGCTGCTCTACGCCATCGGGGGCGCCAGCAGTCCGACGGCGACCGATGGAGTTCCTTCTGTCACGACCGTGAATTCCAACACAGTCTCCATCACCGCCGTTGTGCGCACCAACGACCCGAGCCTTGCCGTCTTTGGTCAGAGCATCCTCAATCTGGCCACTGGAACTTGGATCACTAACGACGTGAGCATGAGCGTCTCGACCAACCAAGCGGGCCTTCCGGCCGACACGCAGCGCCAGATCTTCAGCACACCCCGTGCGCCCAGCGACTCGAAGAAATTCCTGCGCCTGCAAACGACTCTGGGCGCTCAGTAAGCCAACCCCCGCCATTCAGCGCACAAACACCATGGAAAAAACTGCCATCCTTTTGAAACTTATAGCGATGGAGAATTTATTCAGGGCAAAGAACAATCTGATTAAATCAAATATCCCATGAACAAATCCCCCTCGCACAGAAATACCATCACCAGCTTGCTCGCCTCGCTGTTATTTCCGGTTGCCTCTTGGGCTCAGACGCCCTTCGGTCTCTGGATCAACCCCAATTCGACCAACAGCTACAGCGATGCTTCCAAATGGACAGCTATCGGTG
>CAIZMQ010000053.1 GCA_903934135.1 uncultured Verrucomicrobiota bacterium | reverse complement strand
GACGCGCCGCAGTTCGTCTTCCACGGTCACGGCTGCAGCGCCAGGCCGGGTCGACTCGCCGCCGATGTCGAGGATGTCCGCGCCTTCGTCGGACAGACGTAGAGCATGGGCAACCGCATCGTCGGTCCGGGCAAAGTGGCCGCCGTCCGAGAAGGAATCCGGCGTCACATTGACGATACCCATGATCAGTCCGCGCTCCGCGAGATCGAACGTGCGGCGACTGGTGCGCCAGATCATGCCAAGCGGATGCGGGCGGAACGTCCGTGCGCGTCGAGTCCCTCCACGCGGGCGAACGCTTCGACCAAAGGAACGGACTTCTCAAGGGAGCGGCGGTCGAGTTCCACCAAGCTGGTGCGGCGCTGGAATTGGTCGGCGGTGAGTCCGGCGAACGATTTGCCCGCACCGCCGGTGGGAAGTTCGTGGCTCGGACCGGCCAGGAAATCGCCGACCGCGACGGGCGAGTAACCGCCGAGGAAAATGGCCCCGGCCGTGACCAGCTGCGGGGCAAGCGCGCGCGGTTTTTTCACCTGGAGGGACACGTGCTCGGATGCGTAGGCGTTGGCCAGACGGACCGCTTCGTCCATCGAGCTGACCAGCGCAAGCGTGGCATTTTTGAGCGAGGCGCGGAGGATTTCACCGCGCGGCAGGGTGGCCGCCTGTTTTGCTATTTCGCGCACGGTGGCCTCGAGAATTTGCCGCGAGTCGGTGAGAAGGACCGCGCCGCTGTCGGCTCCGTGTTCGGCCTGGGCCAGCAAATCGGCGGCGACCCACGCGGGGTTGGCCGCGCGATCGGCGATGACCAGGATCTCGCTCGGTCCGGGGAGCAGATCGATGGCCACGCGGCCGAAGAGTTGGCGCTTGGCTTCGACGACAAAGCGGTTTCCGGGGCCGAAGATTTTGTCGACTGGTGCGATGGTCTTGGTGCCGAGGGCGAGGGCGGCCACGGCTTGGGCCCCGCCCACGCCGTAGACTTCGGTGGCACCGGCCAAGTGCAAAGCGGCGAGGAGAGCGGGAGTGATGTGTCCGTCGGGTCCAGCCGGGGTGACGGCGACGATTTCCTTCACCCCGGCGGCCGCCGCGAAGGTGCAAGTCATGAGAGCCGTGGAGACGAGCGGCGCGGTGCCACCGGGCACGTAAATGCCGACGCGGCGGAAGGGGTCGAAGCGCTCACCGGTGCGGGCACCTTGTGCGTTGCGGGCGGACCATCCGCGACGCAGGCTTTTGCGGGCAAAGGCGGTGATGTTGCGGTGGGCGGCTTGGAGGGCGCGGCGGGTGGGCGCGTCGAGTCCGCGCCAAGCAGCGGACAGTTCCCGCAGGGGAATGCGGATTTGGGCGCGGGTCAGTTTCGGGCCACCGAATTTTTGGGTCAGGCGAAGCAGGGCCGGATCACCGAGCTTTTGCACCTCGGCGACGATGTCGCGGACCGTCTTTTCCACCGTGGGGTCGGGCACGGCACGGCGGTCGAGCGAGCGGAGGACGCGGGCATAGATTTTGTCGCTTGGTCGGACGATGCGCATGGGTTGAAGGATGGCGGAGCGTGGGGGAAATCACAAGGAGTTGAGGGTTGAAAGTTGAGGGTTGAGGGAGGGGAAAGCGGGCGGTGCGCAAAAAGTTATTTTTCTCTCAACCCTCATCTCTCAACTTTCAACTGTCCTCAGTGCAGCAACTGCCGCGGCTCCTCGTCGAGGTGGAAGGTGGAGTTGACGACGAGAAAGCGCCAGTGGTCGCCGCTGTGCGCGGCCATGCTGACCGAGGCGTTGTGAAAGCGGAAAGCCCGGTGGATGCATTCGCGTGGTTGGGGGTGTCCGTCCTCGATCAGGTGCGTATGCAGCGCATTGAGCGTGCCGCCGTGGGTGACCAGGGCGATGTGCTCCTCCGGGCCGGCCAGTATTTCGTCGAGCACAGCGCGCGTGCGGGCCATGAGGTCGCGGCGCGTTTCCCCGCCGGGTGGGGCGAAATCGAATTCCCCGGACCGCCAGCGGGCCACGATCTCCGGATGATCAATCGCGCAGTCGTCCACCTTGCGTCCTTCGAAAAGGCCGAAGGACAGCTCCCGCAACCGGGAATCCGGCTCGACACTCAGGCCGAGGGCGGCGCCGAGCGGAGCGGCTGTGTGGAGGGCCCGGGACAAATCACTGCTGACGAGGCGGGCGACGGGGCGGCGGGCCAACCACGCGGCGGTCTGCTGCGCTTGGCGTTGCCCGCGCTCGTTGAGCGGCGAGTCTAGGTGACCCATGGCGAGGCCCTCTTTGTTGTGGTCGGTTTCGCCATGGCGTATGAGGTAAAGCGTTTTCATGGATATTTGCCCCGGCCTTGCCTGCCGCGCGGTGATTCCCTATAGACGGCGGCGGACAAATTACAACCCGCGCTGTTCGCGGACCGGAATCAGTTTTATGCACAAACTCGTATTGCTCAGGCACGGCGAAAGCACGTGGAACAAGGAAAACCGCTTCACCGGGTGGACGGATGTCGACCTGACCGAACAGGGTCGCCAAGAGGCCAAAGCGGCCGGCCAAGTTCTGAAAAAGGACGGCTTCTCGTTCGACCTCGCCTATTGCTCGGTGATGAAGCGCGCCCTGCGCACCCTCTGGATCGTGCTCGACGAACTCGACGAACTCTGGATCCCGGTGGAAAAAACCTGGCGCCTCAATGAGCGCCACTACGGCGGCTTGCAGGGTCTGAACAAGTCCGAGACGGCGGCCCAATACGGCGAGGACCAGGTACTGGTCTGGCGCCGCAGCTATGACATTCCTCCACCGCCCCTGGAAAAGTCGGACGAACGCTATCCGGGTCACGACCCGCGCTACCGGGATGTCCCCGCTGCGGACCTTCCGCTCACCGAGTGTCTCAAGGACACGGTTGACCGTTTTCTGCCTTACTGGCACGAGGTCATTGCTCCCCAGGTCAAAGCCGGCAAAAAAGTGGTCATCGCCGCCCACGGCAACTCCCTACGCGCCTTGGTCAAATACCTCGACGATCTGAGTGAGGAGGAAGTGCTCAAGCTCAACATCCCGACCGGTATCCCGTTGGTTTACGAATTGGACGAGCAGCTTAAGCCGGTCAAGAGCTACTACCTCGGCGACCAAGAGGCCATTGCCGCCGCCACGGCGGCGGTTGCTTCGCAAGGCAAAGCGAAGTAGTCCGGAGTGATGCACCGCCCTGCGACGGAAGGTTGGTCCACCCAGATCGGAGTCATCCTTGCGGTGACCGGTAGCGCGGTGGGCCTGGGGAATTTCCTGCGCTTCCCCGGCCTGGCCGCCAAATACGACGGCGGGGTCTTCCTCATTCCTTACTTCGTTGCCCTTCTCCTTCTTGGTTTGCCCCTCGCTTGGGCCGAGTGGTCGATGGGACGCTACGGGGGGACTCGCGGATACCATTCTTCACCCGGCATTTTCCGGCTCATCTGGAAGAACCGCGCCGCGCCCTATCTGGGTGTCCTCGGCCTCATCGTGCCGGTGGTGATCTACATGTATTATGTCTTCGTCGAGTCGTGGTGTCTCGGCTACGCGTGGTATTACCTCACCGGGGCGATGGACCTCGGCCGCGATCCCGTGGCCTACCAGAACTTTTTTGCCGCCTACACGGGGAGTGAAAAAGATGCCTCGATCTTTTCCAGCTTCCTCGGAACGCCGTTGGTTTTTCTCGTCATTTGCATCGCGCTCAACTTTTTCCTGATCAATCGGGGACTGACCCGCGGGATCGAACTGTTTTGCCTTTGGGCCATGCCGGCCCTCGCATTGTGCGCCGTCCTCGTGCTCATCCGTGTGCTCACCCTCGGCACGCCGGACCCTTCCAGGCCGGAACTCAATGTTCTCAACGGTCTCGGCCAAATGTGGAATCTCGATGCGGCCGGCAAATCGCTCTGGGCGCAACTGGCCAACGGCAAGATGTGGATGGAGGCCGCCGGGCAGATTTTCTTTTCACTTTCCGTCGGCTTCGGCGTGATCATCACCTATGCGAGCTACATGCGCCGCGATGATGACATCGCCTTGAGTTCGACCACCGCCGTGGCGGGCAATGAATTTTTTGAAGTGTCGCTCGGCGGCATGATCACCATTCCTGCGGCTTTTATTTTTCTCGGTGCCGCCGGGGCGGTGGGGGGAACCTTTGCGCTCGGGTTCAACACCCTGCCGCTGGTTTTTGAACACATGCCGCTCGGGCGTTGGGTTGGTTTTCTCTGGTTCTTCCTCCTCTTCCTGGCCGCGATCACCAGCTCGCTCTCCATGTTGCAGCCGGCCATTGCCTTTCTGCAGGAGGGCCTCGGGCTGACCCGCACCCGGGCCGTGGCTGTGCTTTGCGGGGTGGGCACGGCCGGCACCCTGCTTGTCGTCTGGTTCAGCAAGAATCTCACGGCGATGGACACGCTCGATTTTTGGGTCGGCACCTTCTGCATTTATCTGCTGGCCTGCGTGCAGACTTTCCTTTTCGGCTGGGTCTTTGGCCCGCAGCGCGGGTTGGAAGAACTCGATCGCGGGGCCGACTTGCGGTTGCCGCGGATCTTCACCTTCGTGATCAGATACATATCACCGGTCTATCTGCTCGTCGTTTTCGTGGCGTGGGCCGTGCAGGATATGGGCAACCGCATCGCGGCGTTCACCGCGGATCCGGCGGTGCGCTGGTCGATGCTTTTTCTCGTGGCGGTTTTGGCCCTCTTTCTTTGGTGGATACGGCTGGCGGTGAAACGTTGGCATGCGGAGGAGGCAGCGTCATGACGCTGAGCGGATGGATTATCATGCTGCTCGCGGTGGGCGGCACGACCGGGTTCTTCTTCTGGTGCATCCACCGCGTACTGCGGTCTCCGGGTCAGACGGATAAGTTGCACGGCGTGCTCGATACTGAACTCGAGATTGAAGACGAGGAGCGCGAACGCCGCCGCGAAGGACGAGGGAACTGAGCCGGCACTCGCAACGGCGAAACGAAAGTCCGAATCCTTATTGCTGCGGAGCCGTGCTTTGCGCGGTCTTCGAAGTCTGAGCTTCGTCCTTGGCTTTCTTGAGCAGGTTGCGGCGGATCAAATGCGAGCCGATTTTGTCCGGAGGAGGTGCCGCACAACCGGCGAGGAAGGCGATAGCGAGCATGCATGCTGCTTTTTTCGTGAAATCTGGGGTGCGGGTAGTGCGGGTGTTTTCGCTAATGCAAATCACCGGGTCGGGGCGGAAAAACCCTCACCGCGGGTTTTGATCCCGCGGGTCGGGCGGAGCGGTGGCGGCGATAAGAGGACTGCGCAATCCGAACCGCATGACCAGCAGGCGGGTGGCCAAGGCGCCTAAGATGGTCGTCACCACCCCCAACCAAACCTCGGTGAGGTTGAGACGGCCGGCTTCCCAGATGAGAAAGAGCGAAAAAAGAAAACCCCAGAGCAGTGCAACCTCGGGGTAAAAACTTCCTTTGAGGTTGGAATTGTTGGAATCGGCGCGGACGACATCGCGGATAATGCCCCCACCCGCTCCGGTCAGCGCGGCCAGCAACGGGCCCCACAACCACAGCGGCTCGCATTGTTGCTCCACAGCCACAACGACGCCTATGACGGTGAAGGCCGAGAGGCCGACGGCATCAAAAAAGAGATAGATGTTGGATGACAGTTGGACGCCTAGCACCGAATCGGGGGCCACGCCTTTTTTTCCGAGGTAATCGGTCACCTTGTAAGCCAGAGCCCCGGCCAGAACCGTGGCGAGTATGGCGTAGAGGTAGATTGGAGACGCGACCACGGCGAGCGGCGAGCGACCGGAGATAAGGTCGCGCAGGACCCCGCCGCCGACCGCGGGCAAACTCGCCAGAATGAATGCGCCGAAGATGTCGTAGTGCTCCCGGCGCGCGAGAAGGACGCCAGAAATCGCGAACGCGACGGTGCCGACGATATCGAAGAGGTTGAACCACGTTCTCTGCACGGTGATGGCGAGCAGTACGGGCATGGCGTAGTGCCTGAGGATCATGTCGTATTCCCCGGAAGCTTTGAGCTGCTGCAGGCCTCGATTGAAGGCCTCGACGTCCCGCGGCGTGGTGGATTTTTTGCCGAACATCACGTGGATGTCCGCGGCAAAGACGGGAATTTTATGCTGACTTATCTGTCGCTGCACGCCGGCCCGCCAAGCCACGGCCGCGACAACCAAACGGTCGGCGATGAAGGCGTCGATCTCTCCCTTGAGCAGCCTCGAAAGGTTGGTGTTGTCCGTGTCGGCGTAAAAGATGCGGTCGGCATTGGCCGGATCGAGGGCAAAAGCCTTCACGTCCGGACCGTAGAAAAATCCGCTGACCATACCGACCCGCATCCCGGAAGCGGACAACGCGGCCAGAAGTTCCTTCACATTGGAGGCGGGCAACCGGTCTTGATCCGCGCGCCGCGTGACGAGCACATCTGTTTCGGTGCGGTAGGGATGGGAAAACCAGGCATACTCCTCCCGCTCCGCCGTCTTGTAGGCACCGGCGGCGATGTCCCGTTCCCCGCTCCTTATTTGCTGTTGGTGCTCTATCCAGTCTATCTGCTCATAGGAAACAGTGCTCCCTGTTTCGGCGAGGATGCGCGTGACCATCTGGACATCCAGTCCCCTCAACTCGCGCAGGGGTCCGCGGTTTTCCTCGAACTGGTAAGGATCCCAACGATACCATCCACCGCGGAGCTCACGTCCTTTTTCCTGCGCGCCTTGGGCGGTGGTCGCCGCGAGAGCGAGGACGGAGACAACTAGAGAAAGAACGCACCTTATGCCGGGTAGAGTTCTCAAAGCGGATCTACCAAAGTCCGTAGGAAGCTTGGACCGCAAGCCTTTCTTTTCGGGGAGCGCGGGGAAGGGTGGATGGCGCAATCTAATCGGGCCCGCGCAGTTGCGGGGCGCGGTCGGGGGACCAGGGATTGGTGGTGAACTTTGATTCAATGAGTTGCTGAATGGTGTGCTCGGCGGTTTGGCGGATTCCGTCGAGGGAAATGCCCTCGTAAGCGGCTGGAAAAGCCTCGAGTAATTCGACCGAGCGACGGAAGAGACGGGCGGCCGGTTGGAGGCGGCGGCCGTGGATGCGGTGGGCCGGTTCGCGGTGGTGATGCTGCAAGTGCACGTATGCGCCGGCAAATTGGATGAGGGCTTTGTAAAAGACATACTGTTCGCCATTCGCTCCCAGCCAGATGTGCTCGAGAACATCGTGGGCTTCGTAATAGGATTGCCCGTTGAAGAGCCGGAAATATTCGAGGTAGCAGGGGTGCCAGGACGAATCGCCGTCCCGTCCGGTCATCCGCGCAGCAATCCTCTCGTGTTTACCCATGGCGTTTGCCGGTCAACAAACCACAGGGTGCGCGGGGCGGACAGGGCAAAAAACATCACCGACCGGCTTGGCTCCGGCGGCGGGTCAGCTATGATGGAAGTTCTTTGATGGAAGGCTTCTGGTTTATCTGGCTGGCGGCAGGTGTTTTATTCTCCGCGTTGGGCGCTGCTTTGGGCGCGCTGGAAGCCGTCCTCTGGCACACCCCGCGCGAGCGCATGGATCAATGGCCGCGGTCGCCGCGTTTGGCCTTGCAGGCGGCCGATTTTGCCCATCCGCGCGATTGTCTTTTCACTTTTCTCGCCCTCGGCAGCGCCTTGTCGCGGGCCACCGGATGGTGCGCGCTGTGGTTGGCGGCGGTCGGGTCCGCGCGCTCTTTCGGCACCCCGATGTGGCCTTGGATTTTGGGTTTTCTCGCCCCGGCCGTCCTGCTCGAAGTCTTCCCCGCGATCGTGGCCGGGCGCCGTCCGCGTGCTTGGGAACGTCCGCTCCTGCGCGCCGGGGCGGTGGTCTGGCGGGTTTTCGGCCCGTTCTTCGACCGCATCCAACCTTTGGTCGCGACCGTGGCGGGAAAACTTTTCCCGTGGTCGCTCGAGGCGCGGGCCCAACTCGGACCGGAAGAGGTCGAGACGCTCGTCTGGGTGCGGGAGGAGGAAGGCGAGTTTGCCTTGCCTGAGGCGGAGGCGTTGACCGAAGTGCTCCGGCTCAGCCGGGCCACGGTGCGTCACTACATGACGCCGCGGGTGGACGTCGTGTTTGTCGAGGACGAGATGACCAACGAGCAAGTGCGGGCCGTCCTCCTGAAAAAGAAATTTCTCCGTGCGCCGGTCATTGGTGAAGCGCCCGACGAAGTGGTCGGTCTCCTCGATACGCGTGCCCTGAGCCGGTTGCCTGCTGGCATGCATTTCACCGAGATTCTGCTCCCGCCGTCCTTCGTACCGGAAACCATGGAGGCCAGCACGCTGCTCGCCGGCTTCCTCAAGCACCGCCAGCCTCTGGCCGTGGTGGTCGACGAATTCGGCGGTGTGGAGGGTGTGGTTACTTTGCAGGACTTTATCGAGGAGATCCTCGGTGATGCCGCGCCGCGGGTGGAAGCCGACCTTTACATCGAGCAACTCGGTGACGGTCGCCTGCTGGCGGCCGGAACTGCCCGGCTCGATGACCTGAGCGAATACCTCGGCTTTGATGCGGCCCGCAAAGGCATCGAGACGATCGGCGGCCACATCATTCATGAGTTGGGCAAGCTGCCGCGGCAGGGAGCCTCCGTGCGGCTCGGGCCGTGGAAGGTCACGGTCCGTTCCATGGCGCTGCGCCGGGTGCGCGAGGTGTCTTTGCAGCGGGTGTGGCCGGGAGAGAAGGGGGAAAACTTATGACACTCTTGGCTGCCGCAGCCTTGCTGGTTGTGTCGTTCGTCTTTTCCGGGCTCGATGCGGCCTGGCATGCCTTGGACCGCGTGCGCTTGCGGCACCGTGCGGACAAGGGGGATCGCCGGGCCAAGGCGATGCTCGCGTGGGAAGCGGTGCGGCCGCAGGCGGATCTTGTGCTGGTCTGGACGAGCCACGCGGCGGGCGCGGCGGCCTTGGCTGTCTGGGCGGTTTCCGGCCCGTTGGGCGGATGGCGGGGATTCCTTCCCTTGCTTTTCATCCCGGTCTACGCGCTCCTCGTTGGTGTGTTGGCCCGGCAGGTCTTCCGCCGGTTACCTTTCGTCGTGCTCAGTCATTTGTGGTGGCTGGTCACGCTGGCCGGATCGATTTGGGCGCCCTTGGCCCGGCCCGTGGCGCGCTTGCTCCGGCGGTTGCAGCCCGATCCGTTGCCCCGTCCTCCGGCCGGCGAGGAATTGATGACCCTGGCCGGGAAGACCGAGGGCATTTCGCCGCTCGAGATTTCCATGTTGCGCAGTGTGCTCGATTTTCGCCGTATGACGGCCGGATCGCTCGCTTTGCCGGTCGAAAGTTTTCCGTTCGCGCCGGCCGATGCTTCCCTCGGCACCTTGCTCGCGGATCGGCAGGTTGCCGATGCGCTGCATGCCTTGGTCATCGGCCCCGACGGTCTGCCGCTGGGTGCCATGTCGTGCGGGTCTGCGGTTTTGTCGGGTGCCGTGGCGGCGAGGGCCCAATCTTTCGCCCGGCCGCTGATGTCCTTTGATTCCGAGCTGCCTGCCTGGAAGGCGCTGACCAAGCTCCGCCGCGCCCAGACACCTGTGGCCGAGGTGAGGGACGTGGAGACCGGACGCTTTATCGGTGTCATCACCGAGGAATCGGCCGTGGCGCGCTTGCTCGGGCAGGCGGTTTGAGGCGTGCAAAACAGGACGTCTGACCCCATATTTTCCCGTTCATGTCTTCCGCCTCCTCTGTCTACTCGCGCAAGAACCCGTTTCCGGCACACCTCGCGGCCCGGCGTTCCTTGACTGGGTCCGATTCCGGCAAAGAAACGCTGCACTTCGAGGTCTCGCTTTCCGGTTCGGATCTCTCTTACGAGGTCGGTGATTCGCTGGGGATTTTTCCGGCCAACGACACGGCGGAGGTTGATGCCGTGCTCTCGGCGGCGGGTTTCACGGGCGAAGAATCAGTCGAAAGTGCGGGAACCAACTTGCGCGAGGTATTGACCCACCAAGTCACGCTGCGCGAGCCATCGCGGCAGTTGCTCGCCGCCATTCTCGAGAAGTGCCCGTCGGCTGCCGAGTTATCGGAGTTGACCGATCCGGAGGCAAAATCGGTGATGGAAGATTGGGTTGATGGACGGGAAGTTGTGGACATTCTCGAGAGTTATCCGCAGGCCAGATTCACTCCCGACGAATTGGTCAAGGTGCTGCGCAAACTCCAGCCGCGTCTTTACTCGATCGCGTCCTCGCCCAAGGCCCATCCCAAAGCGGTGCATCTCACCGTGGCCGTGGTGCGCTACGAGCTGCACGGGCGCCAGCGGCAGGGGGTGTGCTCGACCTATTTGGCCGACCGCGTCGAAACCCGGCCGATGCCTGTCTTTATCCACTCAGCAAAACATTTCCGTCCGCCGGAGGATCCAGCCGTTCCGGTCATCATGGTGGGTCCGGGCACCGGCATCGCTCCCTTCCGGGCATTTTTGCAGGAGCGGGAAGCGATCGGGGCAACCGGTCCGACTTGGCTTTTCTTCGGGGACCGGAACCGCACGACCGATTTTCTCTACGAGGAGGAAATCAATGCCTGGCTCGAGCGTGGTGTGTTGCACCGCCTCGACACCGCCTTCTCGCGCGACCAGGCGGAGAAGGTCTACGTGCAGCACCGCATGTTGGAGAACAGGGCAGAGATCTGGCGCTGGCTCGCGCAAGGTGCCTATTTTTACGTCTGCGGTGACGCTGCGCGCATGGCCAAGGACGTCGATGATGCACTCCATCGCATCGTCAAAGTGGAGGGCGGGAAAACCGACGAAGAAGCGGCCGCCTTTGTCGGGGAATTGAAAAAAGCCAAGCGCTACCGGAAGGACGTCTATTGATGAGTGCGGGGCAAGATAACCCGTTGCGCAAGGTCCACTTCACCGGGGTCTGCGGCACGGCCATGGGTTCGCTTGCCGCCGCCCTGCGCGACCGCGGGGTCGAAGTGACGGGCTCGGATGACAACGTCTATCCTCCGATGTCCACCTTCCTCCAGAGCAAGGGTATCGCGATCCGCAAGGGGTTCTCTCCGGACAACATTCCTTCCGACGCTGACTTCGTGGTCATTGGCAACGCGATGAGCCGCGGCAATCCCGAAGTGGAGGCCGTCCTCAACCGGAAACTGCTTTATTACTCGTTGCCCGAGGCGCTGAAGATTTTCTTCCTGCGCGGTCGCCACAATCTTGTGGTGGCGGGAACGCATGGCAAGACCACGACCACGTCGATGCTCGCCTGGATTTTCCAATCGGCCGGTCTCGCTCCCTCCTGGCTGATCGGAGGTATCCCGAACAACCTCGGTCAGGGCTGCCGGCTCGGGGAGTCGAAATATTTCATCCTCGAGGGTGATGAGTATGACACAGCTTTTTTCGACAAGCGCTCGAAGTTTGTGCACTACCTTCCCGAATTGCTCGTTGTGAACAATATCGAGTTCGACCACGCCGATATATTCCGCGACTTGGAGGACGTGATGACCAGCTTCCGCCGTCTCGTGGCGATCGTTCCGTCGGAGGGTATGGTGTTGCTCAATGCCGACGACCCCAATTGCCGGGCGCTGGCCGAGAAGTGTCCAGCCCCGTGGGTCGAGGTCGGCTTTTCGCCCGATGCCGGCAACCAGATCCGCGATGTGCACTACGGCCGCGATTCATCCGCGTTCACCCTGTTCGGCCAGCGCTTCGAACTTCCCATGATCGGCGAGTTCAACGTGCGCAACGCGGCCATGGCGGTGTCCGCCGCGCATTTTTACCAAGTGCCGCTGGAGGAAATCGGCAAAGCCCTGCAAACCTTCACCGGCATCCGTCGCCGTCAGGAGGTTCGCGGGGAGGCCGGCGGGGTCACGGTGGTCGACGATTTCGGCCATCATCCCACGGCCATCGCACAGACCATCGAAGGTTTGCGGGTCAAATTTCCCACGGGCAAATTGTGGGCCATTTTCGAGCCGCGTTCCAATACGACGCGGCGGGCGGTCTTTCAGGAGGTGCTGCCCAAAGCCTTCACCCGGGCGGACGGAGTGGTGCTGGCCCAAGTGGCCCGCATGGATCAGTTGCCGCCCGACCAGCGGCTTGATCCGGAAAAAGTCGTCTCCGACCTCCGGCGCGACGGCAAAGAAGCATTCTACGAGGCCGACACTGCGGCCATCGTCAGTCGCGCGGTCGGCCTCGCCAGTCGGGGTGATGTCATCGTTGTCTTCAGCAATGGCGGTTTCGACAACATCCACTCCAAACTGCTCGAGGCACTCAAGGCGGAAGGTTGAAAGACGGTGGGTTGTGGCGCCGCCGCGCGATGAGCAATTAAGAAATTCGCGATAAGTCATCGCGACTCCCCGCCTTTGCCGTCCGCAGCACGTGAACGGTCATTTCCGGCGGGCAGTTGAAGCGGGCGGGGACGCCGCAGGAACCGGTGCCGTGCGAGGTGTAGCCGTGGAGCCCGTGGTGTGTCCATGGGCCGGTGAATTGGGCGTGCGGACATCGACCGTTGCGCACCAGGGCAATGCCGCCCGGCAGGCAGATTTGTCCGCCGTGGGTGTGTCCGCTCAGCATGAAGCTGAAGCCGTAATGCCGCGCCTCATCGTAAACCTCCGGACTGTGGGCCAGGAGGATGGAGCAGGCGCCTTGCGGGATGCCGCAGCGGGCGGCTTCGAAATCGTGGGTGCGGTAGAAGTGCGGATCGTCGAGGCCGGCGAACCAAAGTTTGTCCGCTCCGCGCATGACGGACGTGTTTTCATTGAGCAGGACGCGCACTCCTGCCGCTTCGAGATGCGGGACGATCTCGATGATGTCATGGTTGCCGAGGACGGCGAGGGTGCCGGATCCGAGCGCGGCCCCGATCCGCCGGATGTCCGGCAGGCAGGCGCGGAAGTGGCCGGCAGGATGGTCGGCGAAGTCGCCGGTGATGACAGCGAGATCATGGGGCGTGCGGGCGATGACTTCGACCAAGCGGTCGGCGAAGCCTGCCACGCAGTCGAGGTGCAGATCGGAGAGATGGAGCAGGCGGAAGCCGTCGAAACCTGGCGGCAGGTTGGCCAGCGGTTGCTCGCGGGTGGCGGTGCGGATGTCGAGGCAGTTGGCGCGCCCGCGTTCAGCGAGTCGGGTGAGGTGGAGCAAGGCGTTGATCACGCGGTCGACCGGCACGACGCGCTCGACGACGAGCGGGCCTTCGCCTTGATGGACAAGACGCGCACGCAGGTCGGCTTGGCGCCGGAGGCGTTGGCGGAGGAGGGACGGTCCGAGCCGGGCAGCCAGCCGGCGGAAATCGGTTGTGTCGTCCGACATGGACGCCTAATTCGGGTAAACTTTTCCGGCGTCGAAGGCAGGCCTTTCCCCGACGGAGAGCGGCAGGCCTTCCATGTCATAGCCCTGGAAGAAACAACTCTGGTAACCGGTGTGGCAGGCGCCGGTGGTCTGGCGGACCTCGAAAAGGAGGCAGTCCTTATCGCAGTCGGCATACCAGCGGACGACATCCTGGGTGTGCCCGCTGGATTCGCCTTTGAACCAGAGCTTCTGGCGCGAGCGGCTCCAGTAATGCATCTTCCCCGTGGCGAGCGTTTTTTCGAGCGACTCGCGGTTCATCCAAGCCATCATGAGCACGCGACCGCGCGGGGGCATGGCGTCCGAAGCCTCTTGCACGATGACGGCGATAAGCCCGTCGGCGTTGAATTTGAAGTCGTTCATGGAAGAGACAATGTCGCGGGAGCGAGCGGGGCCGGGCAAGAGGTATTTGGTAGGGCGCGGCGTCCCCGACGCGCCGGGAACATGATCATCGATGTAGGCGGCGGGTCCGGAGGTCCCGTCCTACCACGAGACAACCGGCGCGGTTACAGGATTTCGCGCATGAGTTGCACGTGCGGGGCGGAGTGGCTCACCGCATGGCCGTCGATGGCGACGAGGAGGTCGCCCCGGGAATCAATGCCGAGGAAGGTTCCGCGGATGTTTTGGTCCGCAATGGACAACTCGATCTCCCGGGTCCCGCCCCAGTGGCGGTTGATGTCGTCGGCCAGCGCCGCGAAGCCCTCTTCCGCGACGCGCCCGTGTAGGACGCGCAAGGCGATGAGAATTTCTTCGTAGATGTCGTCCGCGGGGGGAGCAAGGGGAAGCTCCTCGGCCAGCGAGGTGGCAATGGTCGCGAGTTCGGGATCGGCTCCGAGGTTGTTGGTCACATTGAGCCCGAGGCCGATGACCACGCGGTCGGGCGCGAACTTTTCCATAAGGATGCCACAGATTTTTTTCGGTCCGACCAGCACGTCGTTGGGCCAGCGCAGGCGCGCGGTGGTCAGTCCGAGTCCGCGCAGGGTGGCGACCACGGCGAGTCCGGCGGCGAGGGGGAAGGCGGCCCAACCGCGGTCGGGCGG
This sequence comes from uncultured Verrucomicrobiota bacterium, assembly GCA_903934135.1. Taxonomy (GTDB): domain Bacteria; phylum Verrucomicrobiota; class Verrucomicrobiia; order Chthoniobacterales; family JACTMZ01; genus JACTMZ01. Next base: position 1,321 of record CAIZMQ010000053.1, on the reverse strand, counting down.
GTCGAGGGGAAGGACCACGGACATCCACAAGCCGCCTTGGCCCGAGTCCCAGCGTCGCCCATGGCGGCCGCGCGCGGCGGTCTGGGTACGCGCGCGGATAGAGTGCCAAGGGGGCAGGTCTCGGGCGTAGTCGTTGGTGGAGGCGAGGCTTTCCGCCTCGTGGAGCGTCCAACCGCGCCACTCGTGGGTTCGAATTTCCATGACGCGGCTAGGGCGGGAGGATCGCGATGTTGTCACCGGCGATGAGGGCGATTTCGATCACGCCGGCGCCCTTCCGCCCCGCGGCACCCGGTGAGTGCAGCGTGTTAACAAGGTGGCGATTTCGCTGCCGCATAGCTCGATGCTCGGTCCGCGGTGGCGGGCCAGGCAAGGACAAGTTCCGCCCCCAAGAAACGGGTCGTCCCGTTGTTCCTTGCTGACCGGACTGGCGCTTTATAGATTGGAGGATCTTCTTCTGAGGAGTGCTTGGAAACTTATGAAACATAATCTCTCATGGTTGTTGGTCTCGCCCGAGGCGCTGCGGCGCGGTTGGCTGGGTTGGATTTTGTCGGGTGCGGTGGCGCGCACGGGCGGATTGGAAATTGTCTGGGCCGGTCTGGTCGATGAGCCGGCGGGCCGGGCTGCCTTGCTTGTTTTTCGCGGGGAGGACGCGGTGGCGAAATTGTCCGCGGCCGTTGGTTCGGTCCGCGATGCGGGCTCGCTTGCCGCGATGCTGGGCGACGGTATGCTCTCGGCCGCGGAGCCCGGCGCGAATATTGTTGCGGATCTGCAAAAGTTTGCCGCCTCACAGAGTGACGCCTTGTCATTGCCTGTTGCGGCGGAGGCCCAACGTTCTCTCGTCCTGGTCAAGCCGGACAATTTCGATTTTCCCGGCACGCGGGCGGGTGCGGTGATCGACGTCTTTGCCCGCACCGGCCTTGTTCCGGTCGCTCTCAAGGTCCACCACATGTCGGTGGCTCAGGGTATGGATTTTTACGGTCCGGTGCTCGACGCGCTGACGGAAAGGTTCGGTGCGGAAAAGGGGCGCGATCATTGGGAGAACATCGTCGAATTCATGTCGGGCTCCCGGCCGTCGGCCGTGCCGGAGAACGAACGTACCCGTCCCGGGACCCGCAAAATCCTCGCTTTGGTCTTCGAAGGGCCGGAGGCCATCAGCAAAATCCGCACGGTGCTGGGTCCGACCGACCCGGCCAAGGCGCCTCCCGGCACCATCCGCAAGGAATTCGGCACCAGTATCATGGTCAATGCCGGCCATGCCTCCGACGCGCCGGAAAACGCCGCGCGCGAGATCGGGATCGTCAAGGTGGCCGACAATTCTCTG